>CAZYTI010000647.1:0-3524 GCA_964650065.1 uncultured bacterium | reverse complement strand
ATTCTGGGAGGCTACTTTGGGGCCATGCTCTTGGGTGGTTTTTTTCTGGCCGTCGGCATCTTTATCTCAGGCTTTTTCGCTGATCAAATCGTATCTTTAATCATTACCAGTCTGGTTTGTGGCTTCCTGGTTCTCATCGGATGGCAGTACGTACCCATGGTCATCGATGGATGGATGCCGGGCCTGGGAGAGTTTTTTTATAATTATGTCGGTGTAACACGGCACTTCAACGATATTGAACGGGGAGTCGTCGACATAAAAAACATCATCTATTTTTTATCCTTTACCGCTTTATTTCTCTATTTAAACGCTAAAGCATTGGAAAGGAGAAAACATTAAAATGAAAGATTTTAAAAAACATTTTATCACCACATTTGTCATCGGTGCGGCCCTTTTGACAGGCATAATCATTCTCTTGAACATGATATTCAACAACATCAACCTGGGACGATTCGATTTGACGGCAGATCAGGCATATAAGCTGTCACCCTCGGTCGAGAAGATTCTCACAGATCTGGAAGCACCCATTGAATTAACCTACTATGTTTCATCTTCAGAAAAGATGCCGACTCAATGGAAAAACCTTGAAAGGGATGTCATCGACAAACTGAAAGATATTAAGATGTCTTCCAAAGGAAAGTTGAGCTACACGGTTTTTGATCCCTCTGCTGAAGAAGAAAGAGAGTCTTACGAAGAGTCAAAGGATGAATCAGATGACGCAGACCTAGTACAAGGACAGACGAAAAAAATCACTCGAAAAAAGATTGCTGAACAACTCTTCGAAAAAGGCGTGATTCCCTTTGGTGTTCAAAGCACACAGAGGGATGAATTTGCAGTAAAACGAGTGTATTCCTCTATTGTATTGTCATACCTCGATCGAAAAGAAGATGTCATTGAGGAAGTCCGTCCTGAAACATTCGGGAATTTAGAATATGAAATTATTTCCCGGATCTATAAGTTGATATCTAACAAACGTCCCAAAATAGGCTTCTTTCCAAGCCAACCTGAAATTCCACCCCAGTATCGTCAGTATTATCAGCAGGGTCCACCCCCCGATATGTACGCTTTATCGGCAAAATTATTGAGAGAATCCGGTTATGATGTCACCCGCACAAATATCAAGGAGGAAGATCCTGTTCCTGAAGACATCCAAACCATGGTTCTCATGATCGACCAGCCCCTCAATGAGCGGCAATTGTATGAAATCGATAAACTCATTCACCGAGGCGTCCGGATTCTATTGGCGGGTCAGCAGTATAATTACCAAATTTCCGCTTCCAGGGAACCTGGTAAATATGATCTGCAAGGGATGCCTTCGCGATTGAACGTTAATGATTTGACTCGAGAATACGGTTTTGAATTTGACGAGAATATGTTCATGGATCAGAACTCGGCCTACATTCAAATCCCCGTCTACCAAACACGAAATATGGGTATGTTCCAAGTACGGCAGCAGAGGATGGAACCCGTCACCAAACCGGTTATTATTAAAGTAGATGCAGAAAATATTAATAGCAATCTATCCATTTCCAACAAAATTTCTCAAATATTCTATATGTACGGCGGCCGCCTCATATTAAATGAGGATCTCATGGAGGAAAATAACCTCTCGCTTCGAACATTATTCACTTCCAGCGATAATAGCTGGATTCGCCAGGGTTATGGATATGGTCCTGTGAATACATCACCTCCCGCCTCTGAAAACATACTTCGACGTCAGCCATTAGGCATCCTTGTTGAAGGAAAATTTAAACCAAAATATATCGACGTGAGTATTCCTAAATGGTCGATTCTTCCCGGCGAAGTTGATGTGGAAGACGAGTTTGACCAACCTTCTGAGATCATTGGAGAGGCAAAGGGGAATAAGATGTTCGTCATGGGATGCACCAACATGTTCAAAGATGATATTCTTCAATCTGTTGTAAGTCATCGAGCGCTTTTACTCAATTGTGTTGATGCATTAACCCTGGGAGATGAACTCATTAATATACGTTCAAAGAATATCGTTGCGCGTCGGATTAAGAATACCAGTGGAGCAGGTAAAGCTGCATCCAAGGCCTTCGTCGTATGGTTCTCCCCGCTGGTTTTTGTTGCAGCGGGCATCTATTTAACGATTCGGCGAAAAACGAAATAATGATCCTTTAATTTTAAAGAGGTAAATAGATGGAAGTAAAACATCTGAAAATTCTGGCAGGCGTTTTTGTTTTCTTATTGATTTTCTATTTCATTACCAAACCAAGACACGCTGGTGTCAATGTCGATGAGTTCGTTCAGACGATCATCATCGGTGTCTCCAATGATGACATCAAAACCATCGAAGTTTACAAAGAAACCGCTTCAGAGCAACCGACCCAAATGATTTTTACAAAACAGGATGATCAGTGGCTCATTCCTACTCATTTTAATGGAAAAGCACAGAAGAGTAAAATGGAGCGTCTCATTGGCGACCTATTAGAAATGACGGGAAAGGTCCGATCATCTGATCCGGATCACTTTGATACATATCAAATCACCGATGAACAAGGTCTCCATATTTTATTGAAAGATGTGGGGAACAAGACCATGGCGAATTTGATTGTCGGTAAAAAGGCCGAAGACTATAATTTGGGATTTGTCCGTTTCACCGGGAAAGAAAAGGTCTATGCGGTGGATAAAAACATATTGTCCATTTTAGATATTCACGGCGATATCGACACGTTGACTCAATTTAAAATGACCGGTTTTGTCGATCTCCAGGCCGTAGATAAAAATAAAGATGACCTGGAAATGGTGGGTCTTGTGGCCAATCGCAAAGAGATGATCATCAAAAAGGTCGAAAAAGAGATCGAATACACTGCAGAAGATTCAACGACGGCAACAAGAATAGAGACGGAGTGGGTTCTTGTTAAAAATGATCATGAAATTGATCTTGACCAGACGGAGGTAAACAATTTCTTCAATAAAATTGCTAAGATTCGTGCTCAAGAACTCGTAGATCATATCGGCAATTCCATTCAAGACATGAACAAAACCTCCCGATATGGTTTTCAAAGGCCCAGCCATTATATTGTCTTCAAGGAACCTGATAAAAACCAACAGAATGTTCTTTTTGGTAAAAAATATGAAGAGGACAAAGGATATTATTCCTATGTACAATACGATGGTTTGGTCTACAAATTGAATACGTCGACATACGATGAAATTTTTAAATGGTTTGAAGACCTGCCCACAAAAACGAAGGATGAATAATTAAAAATCATTTGTAAAATAACAAGTCTCACCGATTAATCGGTGAGACTTGTTTATTTTACATTTTAAATATTTATTCTTTAGATTTAACCCCAGATATCCTTTAAAACCACCTCATGCCTGCACTTGGGACAAAGAATTTTCATCATGTCAGGCCTTCGAATATCTTTACCCTTCACTCCCGATTCAACCGGTAAAAGTTCCTTTTGTGATGCAAGGAGGAGAGAAGGATTGCCGTAAGCCAGAGTACCCAATTTTTTAGCCAGCCACTGAAGATGATCTTTTGTTGTCACAAT
>CAZYTI010000646.1:0-3527 GCA_964650065.1 uncultured bacterium | reverse complement strand
CTTCCTTTAACTACTCCAAATTGCCAAGTACAACGGGTTTTTGGGTCGAGGATTTTCCCATCGAAGGACAGCCAAGAACGAGTAGGGAGGTGCTGGATGGAAAACAGTACACGGTTGCGATAATTAAGAAAATGGCAATCTTTCCAATGAAGCCTGGAAAGAAAATCGTTGAACCCCTGGCGATTGAGTGTGAAGTTCGGGTCCAGGGCAGATCACGCAATATTTTCGATGATTTCTTCAATGATCCGTTTGGAAGGACGACACGGAAACGGATTCAATCTCCTTCTGTGGCCATTGATGTCCTTCCGTTGCCCGAAGAAGAAAAGCCCGACGACTTCTCGGGTGTGGTCGGAAATTTCAGTCTTACGAGCGTGATAGATAAAACGAATGTGAAAACAAATGAGGCCGTGACATTAAAGATAAAAATAGAAGGTCAGGGTAATATTCGAACCTTACCAGAACTGGATATTGATTTTCCTGCAGATTTTGAAGTTTATCCTCCTGAATCTACTGAGTCCATTAATCGTAAGGGATCTGTCATTTCAGGCAGTAAGACCTATGAATATGTCCTCGTTCCGAGAGTTTCCGGAACGAGACGTATCAAGCCTGTTCAATTAAGTATTTTTAATCCCAGATTGAAAAAATATAAAACACTTGAAACTAAAGAAATCGTCATCGATGTCGCAAAGGGAGATGATCCCTTTATTGCCACACCCACGGGCCTTTCCAAGAAAGAAGTGGAACTTCTCGGTCAAGATATACGGTTCATCAAGACGGAGGTAACCCAGTTTCAAAGGATCGGCGTCAATTTTTCAAAGCGGATATTCATCTATATCGTGTTATTATTACCTGTGGTGTGTTTGATAGGAGGTGCATATTACCGAAGATATTCAGACAGACTCCATGGGGATGAAGCCTTTGCACGAGATAAACGCGCCAACCGGCTCACCCGAAAACGTCTTGCTCAAGCCCAATCGTATCTCAAATTATCGACTCAAGTTGAATTTTATGCTGAAATCGCGAGGGCCCTAACCGGATATCTGAGTGATAAGCTGAATGTAGCTGAAGCCGGAATGATGAGTGAGGAGGTCCATCATATACTGAATCGAAAGGGCATTGATGAGCAGGTCGTCGAAAATTATTTTCAATGTCTGAAAAGTTGTGATTTGCAACGATTTTCACCCTCGGATTCCAGTGATGAAGAAATGATCGTTTTTTTTAAGAAAGCCGATAAGGCAATTGCCGACATGCATCGCCAAATCTCAAAATAGTAATTTTATTTAAGACGGATCAGAAAATTTAATGAAAAAAATCATTTATAAAAGGTTTCTGGTAGCATTTCTCATCATTCTTCCATTTTACTCGAACTCTTCTTTCGGACAAGGAATAGGAGCGTATTTTAATATTGCGAATACACATTACCAAACCGGAGATTTTCAACGTGCTTTAGAAGATTATCAAAAGATCATCGATAGTGGATATGAGAGTGGTGCCCTATATTATAACATGGGAAACTGTTATTATAAACTCCAAAATATCGGACGCGCTATACTATATTATGAGCGAGCAAAGAGGCTTTTACCGGGGGATGAAGATCTAAAAACCAATATTGTCCTGGCAAATTTAGCGGTTGTGGATAAAATTACACCTCGAGGTGAATTCTGGCTTTTTCGTATTCTTCGGGGCTTCGTACATTTGCTCCCTAAATCGTTATTGACATGGATCGTCATCACTTTTTATATGCTGTGTGTGGGATTAATCATTCTCTGGATCGTTGCCAGAAATAACCTACTCAGGAAGATCGGCCAGAGGATGAGTATTTTTATGGGAATATTGTTCCTTATTACAGGTTTGGCCCTTTGGGGAAGAATTCGAGAGGACAGGAGCAGGGTGGAGGGGATTATCATGATCGAAAAGGTTGATGCCATGAGTTCCCCCAGTGATGACGAAGGCATGGAGGTTTTTTCCCTGCATGAGGGAACGAAAGTACGCATCGATCAGAGGTCCGGAGATTGGGTAGAGATCATTCTGGCCGATGGTAAAGTGGGATGGGTGAAAAAAGAGATTTTAGAAATTATTTAAAAAGCCTTCCTTTCCAGCCCATATTTTTTCATCTTATATCGGAGTGCAGCTTCCGAGACGTTTAATGCACGGGCTGCTTTTGACTGATTTCCAGTAAATCTGCGTAGTGATTTCTTAATCAGATATTTTTCTACCTCACCCACGGCCTCTGGTAGGTTTCGATCATCCAAAAACTCAAAGGGATGCTTTTTTATTTCAAAGGGTAGATATTCAACAGAAAGTGCATCCCCTGTCGACATGAGAATGAGATTTCGAACGGTATTTTTAAGTTCGTATACATTGCCCCGCCATTCGTATTCCATGAGTGATTCAAATATTTCTGAAGGTACAGTGGGTATTGCATGGTCAAATTCATCACAATATTGTTGGAGAAAATGAGTAAAGAGATTGGGTATATCTTGTCTGCGTTGTCTGAGAGGAGGGATATGGATGAGGAAACTATCTAAGATGGTCAATAGATCCCTGCGAAATTTATCCTTTTGAAGTAGCTCCTCATTGGTTGTTGCAGCAATAATACGGAAATCCACATCGATGAAGCTTTGGGTTCCGGGTTTTCGATATTTTTTTTCTTTCAGAATGTTTACAAAATTTTGTTGAAACTCGGGTTTTAACTCATCCACGTTTTCCAGGTAAAGTATCCCTCGACGTGCTTGTTCAAGAAGACCGATTTTTCTTTCGACACCTCGCTTACCTTCGATTTTCTCTCCAAAAAGATCCGCTTCGGTGATCGTATCACCGATGGCAGTACAATTCAGAATAACAAAGGGGCGATTCTTTTGTTTACTCCGACGATGAATCTCATGGGCCACATATTTTCTTCCAGATCCCACCTCACCGATAAGCAGCACGTTTTCATTGGTTTTGGCAATCTCTCGTATCATTCGTTTGGTTTTCATAATTTCAGGACTTTGCCCAATAAGCATTTTATACTCCTCGTTTTAAATTAATTTTCCCTTCATGGGAGTGTGTATTTTTTCTTCCCGCGTCGTTTATAGAGAGCAAAAATAAAATAAAAAAGAACGATGATGCTTAATGATAGTACGATTAAATTTATCGTAAAAAATGTTGGAAATTGAAAATGGATCACTGTGATTGCAACAATAAATATTAGTGATAATATATATATATAACGTTTGGATAGGTATGATCTTAGAAATCGAATGAGTAGAGCATTCATCTGACTCCGGTATCTTTGGATTTTTAGCTTACCCATATTAATTCGATTGGTGATGAGGGCTTCATAGAATTGACCGAAATCAGAACTCACAAAGAGGAGTTTTTTTAAGAGGATAATGCATAGGAAAATGAGGTTAAAAGAACAGACGTAGAGAGCGATACTGTAAACATGGAAGTTGTACATTTCTGATAATGAATCACTCATATCAAAAATGACAAAGATGAAGAAGAATGTCATGAGCAGGTTAATTTGACTTCCCAGGATATTA
>CAZYTI010000645.1:0-3528 GCA_964650065.1 uncultured bacterium | reverse complement strand
TCGCTGTTTGTGCCGCTGGCTCGCCTTTTGGGCATAAAAGTAGTAATTACTCATCATGGGCCAGATTACAGACGGGCTAAGTGGGGATGGTTGGCTAAAGGCGTTTTGAAATTGGGCGAATATTTTGGATGTAAGTATGCTAACCAAATCATCGCCATTTCATCGGGCATAAGGACACATATTAAAGACAAATTTGGCAAAAATGCTCATTTGATTCCGAATGGAATAACATTTCAAGAATACACAAAGGAATCTATTTACATCGAATCTTTGGGCCTTACTACAGGCAAATATATTTTGGCTGTAGCCAGATTTGTTCCGGAAAAGGGGTTACATAACCTTATTTCCGCATTTTCCAGTCTCCAGACCGATTGGAAATTGGTTATTGCCGGAGATGCCGACCATGAGACGCCTTATAGTCGAGAGTTAAAGTCTCAGGCGACGGATAATAGCAATGTTGTACTTACCGGCTTTGTTCAGGGAGCGGCTCTGAATGAAATCTATTCTCATGCCGGGCTATTTGTACTGCCGAGCTATTACGAAGGTCTTCCCATATCCCTTCTCGAAGCACTAAGTTATGGTCTTTTAGTACTTGTCAGCGATATCGATCCCAATAAGGAAGTTGGATTGGAAAGTGATAGATATTTTCCCGTTGGAAACGAAGAAGCGTTAGCCAAAAAACTGGACGAGCAGATAAGGAAAGAGGCCTTGTCAAAGGAAGAACGGGCGAAACAGATTGAAATGGTTCTGCAAAGATACAATTGGGATAACATAGCCGAGCAGGTGCTGCAGGTTTACAAAAGCACTCTTGCTGGTTAAAGATAAGAGAAAATATATAGAACTGAGATGCTGAAAAAAATCTTATGATTAAATTATCGCGAAAAACACAATCTGTCTATGTTCTTGTAGATATATTTTTTATATTGATAAGTTTTTTTGTGCCTTATATTTTAAGGTATAATTTCTCTGATGGTGTTCCTATTAGATTGCACTTGTCCAATTTCACGGAACATAGTTTCATTTTTACCCTCTGGACCATATTCATAGTGATCGTTTTCAAAAACAAGCATCTATACGGTACCGATAGAAATCTGACCATTCCCAAAGAACTACGGCAAGTAATAATGAGAATCCTTTATACGAGCATCATAGTAGGCGCGATGGTATTTTTCATGAAGTATAAATTCTTTTCGCGTTTAGTTTTTATTGAAAATATGGTACTGCTTTGCATGTTTTTGGGGGGATGGAGAATAGTCAAAAGGCTCATTTTGAGAAAACTTATCAGAGAAGGTTTCCACAATATAAATGTATTAGTTGTCGGGACGACTGAAGTTTGCAGGATGCTTTTGGTAGAGGTTAAGAAACGGCCGCATTTGGGCTTCAATGTAATAGGTCTCTTAGATGCACATGAAACGGGCGATGTAGATGGCGTGCCTATACTGGGAAAACTTTCAGACTTTGCTATGGTAGCTAAAAATTACTTTGTAGAAGAGGTTATTGTTACTGCACCCTTTACACAAAAACCTATTCTGGAGTTGGTAACACAGGCGCAGAAAATGCGATTAGGGGTAAGAATGGTCCCTGAGTACGTAGAAGAATCTTTGCCAATCTTAAGTATAAGTCATCTCGGAGTTATTCCGTTACTTACTTATCAGGCACAAAAAAAACCTATTTCAGAAATGCACTCTAAGAGAGTCTTAGACCTTGGAGCTTCTTTAATTTTAGTAACTCTGCTGTTCATTCCGTGTGTAATTATAGGGATTTTAATAAAAATCGATTCCTCAGGACCGGTGTTTTATGTGCAAAAAAGAGTAGGGCTTAAAGGTAGAATGTTTAATTTCTACAAGTTTCGCTCAATGTTCAAAGATGCAGATAAATTAAAAGACGAGTTGTTAAAAAAAAATGAATCAAAAGATAATGTTATGTTTAAAATTAAAAAAGACCCTCGTGTGACAAAAGTAGGGAAATTCTTAAGGAAATACAGTTTAGATGAATTGCCGCAGTTTTTTAATGTTTTAAAGGGAAATATGAGTTTGGTAGGACCACGGCCACCTCTTTCTGATGAAGTACAAAAATACAGTCACTATGATATTGAGAGGTTATCGATAAAACCAGGCATAACCGGTCTTTCACAAGTAAAAGGACGTTCAGATTTATCGTTCTCTCGGTGGGTTAAGTGGGATTTATGGTATATTAACAATTGGTCATTCGGGCTTGATATAAGAATATTATCATGGACAATCCCTGCAGTCCTAAAAGGTAAAGGGGCATATTGATTTGAGTTACTCTCCTTGCCTTGAGCAAGGTGGAGTGCATCGGAGTCTTACTTTTATTTTAGTATTTGAATAGTATAACTTTCCATTTGCCATAGCCCAAATCAACATCTTTGCCAGATAGATTCTGAAGCTGTATTCTCACTGTATAAGGTTGTCCCCATGCGCTGGACAGAATCACCTTTGAATTAAGGTGGAACTGTTTCGCTCGGGTTAACGGTTAACCGGCTCTTGGGGAGGGAGCCCGGAGGGCGACCGAGCCAAGAGCCGTCGCGATGGCGGACCGTCCGCCATCTGTCTTCATCATATCAAAATCACGTTCTTTTGCAAGACCATAGACCGCCGCCGGCGTTTTCCGGCCCAGCGACCGATGTCGCCGGCGTCGGTTGTAATGTTCAAAATACCGCCGCAGCCCAAACCGTGCCTCGGCAGGGTTCTTGTAGTCCCGGATATACACATCTTCATACTTGACCGTCCGCCACAGACGCTCGACCATAATGTTATCAAACGCACGCCCGACACCGTCCATGCTGATCGCGATGCCATGCCTTGTCAGCAAGCCCGTAAACGCCTCCGAGGTAAACTGGCTGCCCTGGTCAGTGTTGAAGATCTCCGGCTGCCGTCCGGTCGATAAGGCACGCTGCAGGGCTTCTACACAAAAGCCCGCGTCCAGCGTATTGGACAGTTCCCAGCTCAGTACACACCGAGAATACCAGTCCATAATCGCCACCAGATACACAAATCCCCCCTCCAAACGAATATACGTAATATCCGCACACCAGACCTGATCCGGCCGGTTGATTGTAAACGGCGGAGTAAAAGTGTACCACCTGGCGGAACAAAAATGTACCACCCACTCACTATATAGCCAGGACCACCCAGGCTGTCAAGTTCCGATCTTACTTCGCTAACTTTTTCTTACTTGCTAAGCGTTTGCGGCTTTGCTCGAGACGATAGCTTTGGCCATTAGCCTCAATTATATGAACCCTGTGCGTCAGCCGATCCAGCATTGCACCTGTCAGTCTCTCAGAGCCGCATACCTCCGTCCAACTCTCGAACGGAAGGTTGCTCGTAACAATCAAACTCTGTCGCTCGTAGGCTCTGCTGACCACCTCAAACAGCAACTCAGATCCGGCTTTACTGAACGGAACATAGCCCAGTTCATCAAGGATCAACATATCCTGCTTTTGAAGTTGCGTTAGTAATCGTTGCAGTTGCCTCTCTTCTCTAGCTTCTAACAACTGTGTCACCAGAG
>CAZYTI010000644.1:0-3543 GCA_964650065.1 uncultured bacterium | reverse complement strand
ACCAGCATACTTGTTTACCGTTTACCGTTTACTGTTTACCGTTTACTGTTCACCGTTTACCGTTTACCGTTCACCGTTTACTGTTCACCGTTTACTGTTCACTGTTCACCGTTCACTGTTAACCGTTAAATGGCAATCTGAAATAAGGATATAAAAATAATTACTAAAATTGGAGGATGAACAATGCTACAAGCCATCGACCTAACAAAACGTTACGAAGACGGACTCCTGGCCCTGGACCATGTAAACTTCGAGGTCAAGGAGGGTGAGATTTTCTGTCTCCTGGGTGCCAACGGTGCCGGGAAAACCACGGCCATCAACCTCTTCCTCAACTTCATCGACCCCACCGACGGACAGACCTTGATCAATAGGATCGACTCTGCCAAAGATCCCCTGGAGGCCAAAAAGCACGTCTCGTATGTTTCTGAGAACGTCATGCTCTACGGCAACTTTACGGCCAGACAGAATCTCGATTTCTTCGCCAAACTGGGTGGGAAGACCGCACTGACCAAGGAAGATTATTACGGAGTGATGCGGCAGGTCGGTCTCCAGGAGAAGGCATTTGAAGCAAAATTGAAAACCTTTTCCAAAGGGATGCGTCAGAAGCTGGGGATCTGCATTGCCATCATCAAAGATGCTCCCAACATTCTTCTGGACGAACCCACCTCGGGTCTGGATCCCAAGGCCGCTTCCGAATTTCTGAAAATCCTCGCCGGGCTCAAGGAGGAGGGAAAGGCCATTTTCATGAGTACCCACGACATCTTCCGGGCGAAGGCCATTGCCGACCGTGTGGGCATCATGAAAGAAGGCAGACTGGTGATGCTGAGAACACGGGGGGAGTTTTTAGAGGAGAATTTGGAAAAACTCTATTTGGATTACATGCAGGAAGCAGCAGCGTGAGCGTTCGCAGTGCAAAACAATTGAAACCGAGAAATGAATCACGACATCCAATTATCTCCTGGTAATCGGTAAACGGTAAACAGTAAACGGTAGAAAATTTCAGTTACTGTTCACCGTTCACCATTGACCATATGATTAATAAAATATGGAGGTCTTAATTGCTCTGGAAACTCGTAAAAAAAGAAGTCCTCAACAAAACTCTGGACTTTCGTTTCCTCATCAGCAGCGTCATCGGATTATGCCTTATCGTATTGACGACCTTTATTCTCTCTGAGCAGTACATCAAACAGGTGGATCAATACAACGAATTCATCAACGCCGATAAGGAGGCATTGAACGACATCAAAGCCTTCTCTCAGTTGCGGTTGAATGCGCATCGTCCACCCACACCCCTCTCTATTTTCAATAAAGGGGTATCACCGCAATTGGACAATTCCATGGGTATTACACATGTATCGGTTCCTCGCCAGGGTGTCGAGACGGAATCTGAGAATCCCTTCATGAAAATTTTCCAATTTTTCGATTTAACCACCATCTTTCAGATTGTACTCAGTCTTCTGGCGATCTTACTGGTCTACGACGCCATCAGCGGCGAGCGGGAGGAAGGGACACTCAAGGCCGTGCTGAGCAACAGCATCGCCCGGTATCAGATTTTACTGAGTAAGTTAACGGCCAGTCTGATTGGCCTCGCCATTCCTCTTTTCCTGAGTCTTCTCGTGAGCCTTTTAATCATGACGCTGGTCTATAATATTGTGTTTAATGCGGATCAGTGGATCAGAATCGGTCTGATAGTCTTAAGTACATTTTTATTTTTGGGATTCTTTGTAACAGGCGGATTATTGGTTTCTTCCCTGGTAAAACATGCCTCGGTGTCCCTCATCTGGCTACTGTTCATCTGGGTCGTCACGGTTTTCATCCAACCCAACCTGGGGAGTTATTTGGCCGCAACTGTGACATCCATACCCTCCCGAAAAAAAATTGAATCGGCCATCACTCAAGTGTGGGAGGAATTACAGGAGAAGAGGGAAAAGATCGAACAGGAAATCCAGAAGGAAGTACCCGGCGACCCATGGCATTCCGACCAGAGCGGTGGTTGGCCCTTTTATCATTGTTTTGACGGCAACCGAACGGGTCTCTATCGTTACGTTCTCCGGACCCAGAGAATCCAGCCCCTCTACGTCGATTATGCCGAGCGGGAGTGGCAGGCCTATCAGGGCGAGTATCATGTCTTCTTAAATCGGCAATACAGTCATCAGAAATTCTTCGATCGATTTTTCCCTGCAGCACTCTTTAAGAGGATAACCTCTTCTCTGGCCCAGACCTCAATTGAAAACCATGAAGCGTTCATCGACCAGGCACGCCAATATCGTCAGAGCTATCTGTCGTATTTAATCGATGAGAGGAAAGTCTTCTCTGGACATGCGAACCTTTATTTCACCCAACAAACCATGGAACAAATCCAAAAAAGTGATTTCGCTGAACGCATGAGAGAGGCCGGCGGACCGGGCAAAAACATGGTATCGTACGACCGAGATTATTATGATCCTCTTGATCTCACCGGTCTTCCACAATTCCAATTTCAGTCGATCGCTCTCAGTCAATCCATTCGATATGTTTTATTAGATACAGTCTTGTTGTTGTGTCTTTCCATCGTGCTTTTTTACTTATGTTCAGTGGCTATGAACCGATACGACGTTCGGTCCAATTAAAAGGGAGTCGGCCATGATGAAGATATTGATTCTGAAGGAAATGCAGCAGGGTATCATCAGCCTTCGATACACGTTGACCCTGGTTCTCACAATCATTATTTTTTCTACCAGTGCTGCACTCTTCATCAAGAAATACAAAGATCGGCGAGTGGATTATGAAGAACAGCAACTCGAAAACAGAGAAAACTTGGAGGAGCGAGCACAACATCTCAATCGTTTGAGTAGACGTGGGCAATACCTTATCCGCCCTCCAAAACTCTCCGAACTCTTCGCTGCAGGTGAGGAAAAACACCTGCCAGATCGAATCGAATTCACCTCTTTCTGGTATGCAGGCTATGAAAACATCGATCGATTAAACTATATGCTAACTCCTTTTACCGAGATGGACTGGGTGTTCATTGTGGGCCTGGTTTTGAGTTTTGCTGCTCTGGTCCTTACATTTGACCAAATTTCCGGAGAGCGTGAATTCGGCACTTTGAAACTTCAGTGTTCCAATTCCGTCTCACGATTTAAGATGATTATGGCCAAGTATCTTGCCTCTCTCATGTTAATGGCCTTCGCCTTGTTTATAGGAATGATTATTAACCTCATCATTATCAGCATCGGTTTGAATGCATCATTAATATCTCTATATATTGTCCAGATATTCATCTCAATAATGTTGTTTCTCTTCTATCTATCCCTATTTCTCTTGTTGGGTTTATTCATCTCCAGTCAGGTACGGAAATCTTCTTCCAGTCTGGCCATCTCATTGCTGATTTGGACGACCATTGTTATTTTCGTACCAGCGGGAGGATCCATGCTGGGTCAGAAACTCCGTAAAATCCCTTCCAGTTATGAATATACTCAAAAGCGGGACGCTGCTTGGATCGAAATATGGTCCAACGCTCCGGTTCCGCATGCACGCGGCTATTGGAATGGGCGGGATTTCCCC
>CAZYTI010000643.1:0-3549 GCA_964650065.1 uncultured bacterium | reverse complement strand
GGATCCAATCAAACCGAGCTCCTCCCCTGTCCACAGGCAAAAGTAGATCGTACGTTTGGGTCGGATGTTGGCTTTTTTCATGAGATGTGCAACTTCCATGACGACTGCACTGCCCGATGCGTTATCATCGGCGCCATTGTACACCTGAGCATTCCTGATACCGAGATGGTCAAAATGTCCGCCCAAGACGACATATTCACTTTTTAACTCAGGATCCGTGCCGCTCAGTTTGGCAATGACATTCCGGCACTTGTCTCTCCCAAACGCTTCACCGTATAGGGTTGTTTTCGTAAACCCTGTAATCTCGGCCCTGAAACCGGTCGTATATGACTGCGCTTTTTTCCCTTTAATATCGAGCCTTATCTGGCTCATCCTTCGTTCAAATCCCCGGGAGGATTCTTCCGGATCTGTCCAAAATATTGAGTGATAAATTCGCTCGTTGATATTAGAAACTACGATAAAATCTCGTGTAAAAGACGATTTCTTAACCGGTGCCCTTCTGTACCTGGCAAAGGGGTCAGATTCGGTAACAGGATTGAAAAAGAGAATACCTGCCGCACCTTTTGCATATGCAGATATGATTTTAGTGCTGTCCTGGGATTCGGTTTCCCAGTTCTCTTCGGTTTCGGATTCAGTCCTGCCTCCTCCCATGGAAAAGAATCCACTCGCCGGTTTTGCATCATTGGGGGAGCCTTTGAAGACGAGTACAAATTTACCTCTCACGTCGATGTTTGTGTATTCATCCAAACCCTTGTCAGGTGCAGAGATGCCGTAGCCGGCAAAAACAATTTCACCTCGAATTTTTTTCCCGGTGGTGGAGCGGGAATCGATGGAAAAATCACCAAATTTGATAAAAAATTCTCGCCCGTTGATGACCATCCTGGGAGTTCCGATGCTGAATGCAAAAGTACCACGCCCCCCGGTGATTGGCACGGCCTGGAAATAGGTTCCATTCTCACCACCCGGTTCGAGTCCCCACGATTTAAATTTATTCGCAGCCCAATCGTGCATTTTATGAAATTCCGGGGTGAGGGTCATACGTCCCAGCTGATTATCTGTGGACATGGTGGTAATGAGATCCCAGACATCCTGTCCATCGACCTTGATATCCGTTTTCTGTGCGGATAGAGAAGAGACCATCATCAATAGAAAACAGACGAGAACGGTTGCGTTTGTGAGTCTTTTTTGTGTCATTGTTCTACTCCTTTCGATCATTTACGTAGTGTTAAAAAATTAACCACAGAGCACACAGAGAAATGATTAATATTATTTATGTTACACAATAAAATCTAACCTCCTCATTTTTTCTCAGCAAACATATTCGCTGTTTACCGATTTTGTTACTCTTTAAATACATTCCAACCATCCCGAATTTCTCTTGGTAAAGCTACATCCGAAACACACCGTATTTCTGATCGGGTATGGTTGCATTCAGGGACATGGAAATTCCAAGAGCCAATGCGGCTCTCGTTTCAACAGGATCCAGAATACCGTCGTCCCAGATTCGAGCCGAGGAATAGTATGAACTCGCCTCATAGTCGTATCTCTCCATGATAGGTTTTTTAAAACCTTCCTGCTCATCATTGGACATTGTTTTCCCCTGTTTTTTCAAACCGGCCATTTTAAGGGTGAGCAGCACACCAACGGCCTGTTCCCCACCCATGACGCAGATTCGGCTGTTGGGCCACATCCAGAGAAGTCTGGGATCGTAACCCCGGCCGCACATGGCATAATTACCGGCTCCGTTGGAACTCCCCACAATCACGGTAAATTTCGGAACCTGGGCGTTGGCCACGGCATGTACCAGTTTTGCTCCATCCTTGGCGATTCCACCGTGTTCATACTGCTTACCTACGATAAAACCGGTAATATTTTGGAGAAAAACGAGGGGGATCTTTCTAATTGTACAGAGCTCGATGAAATGGGCCCCTTTGAGACTCGATTCAGAAAATATCACTCCATTATTGGCAAGAATTCCAACGGGATATCCCATGATCCTGGCAAATCCACAGACAATGGATTGACCGTAATGCTCTTTGAATTCCTGAAATAGGCTACCATCCACAATCCTGGCGATAAGCTCTCTGATATCATAGGGCTTACGAATATTTTTTGGAATGATCCCATAGATTTCATCAGGATCGTAATATGGATCTTCTGACTCTGTAACATCCAAATCAAATTTTCGAGAGGGATTGAGGCACTCGACGATGTTACGGGTAATGTGAATTGCATGCTCGTCATTTTGTGCATAATAATCGGAGACTCCGGAAATACGACAATGAACATCCGCACCACCCAATTCTTCATCGGTCACCACTTCTCCGGTTGCTGCTTTAACGAGTGGAGGTCCACCGATAAAAATCGTCCCCTGCTCTTTAACGATCACTGTCTCGTCACTCATAGCGGGAACGTATGCACCTCCAGCCGTACAGGATCCCATGACTACCGAAATTTGGGGTATCCCTGTTGCTGAAAGACGAGCCTGATTGGAAAAGATTCTTCCAAAATGATCCTTGTCTGGAAACACACCCTCCTGCAGAGGAAGGAAGACGCCTCCGGAATCCACCAGGTAGATACAGGGAAGCCGGTTCGTCATGGCAATTTCCTGTGCTCGGACATGCTTTTTCACTGTCATGGGGAAATAACTCCCCCCTTTCACGGTGGCATCATTGGCAACGACCAACACTTCTCTCCCGTGAATGACACCAATACCGGTGATGATACCGGCAGCAGGGGCCTGATTATCGTACATGTCGCAGGCTGCCAGCGCATTGAATTCCAGGAAAGGTGTATTTCGGTCAAAAAGTAAATCAAGCCTTTCACGAGCAGTAAATTTTCCGCGGGCCTTATGTTTCTCGTGTGCTTTGGGCGGCCCGCCTGTTTTCACCTCTTTTAAGCGGTCGTTGAACGTTTTAAGGAGACCGATCATATATTCCCGGTTTTCTTTAAATTCTGCACTCTTGGGTGAAATCTTAGATTGGATTCGATACAAATGAAATTCCTCGATTTTTATTCATTGGGTGACAAAGTTCAACGCAATACAATCATCCTCTTGGCAGACGCACCTGCTTTTGTTCTCATGCGATAGAAATAAAGACCACTGGACACCTGCTTTTTTGTGTCATCCACGCCATTCCATTGGAGACGATGTATGCCCGCCTGATATTCTTGATTTGTTAAATCGCAGACGTGTCTGCCAAGCCCGTTGAATACATCGATGTGAACGTGTGTCGGTTCGGGGATGTCGAAAGCGATTTCTGTCGTCGAATTAAAGGGATTGGGAAAATTCTGTGAAAGCGAATAATGGGTTGGAACGATGGGAGATTTGAAGATAATTCCTCCCTGTCGAAAAACGGTCAAGCCCGCTTCTGTTCCGATCCATTTATTCCCAAATCGATCAATTGAAAGAGAATAAACGTTGTCATGTAATAAAGGTGAATTGATTTTGGTATATTCCACCCAGTTCAATCCGTCAAACAATGTCAATCCCCCTCCCGCACTCCCATAACCGATCCAGATTGCCCCATGTGCTTCTGCTTTGATTTG
>CAZYTI010000642.1:0-3557 GCA_964650065.1 uncultured bacterium | reverse complement strand
CCAATCGGGATTATTATGAAAATATCCGTCATAACAGTAATGTGCAGCTTAAAAGGGCCTCCTACTGTGCCATGCTTGCCCTGGGCAATCATCTCCTCTCGATTTTTGATACGGCATGGACCATCCGGCGCATCAATCGGCAGGTGGAAGGTAAGTTGCGAATGGGGTTGATGAGTTCGGATGAAATCCTCTCACCCTGTCTTGTTATTCATATGAATTGGTAGTATATTATGGATATGCGGCATCCTATCGTTAAAAACCACTTCCTCATTATTGGACTATTTATCCTGAGTTCCGCTGGATGGGGAATGGAAGATCCCCAAAATGATAAACACGCTAAGCCCGGTTCCACAAAAAGATTCGACAGATCCTGCCTCGTCATGCCGGAAATGGTCGTTGACGAGCCGAGCATCAATCCCCCATCCAAGGCCGCGGCCTTCTTTCTATCTTTTGTATTGCCCGGAGCGGGTGAATACTATGCAGGCTCAAAAAAGATGGCCAGAATATTTCTTGCAACCGAATTTATCCTGTGGACCACCTTTGCATCCTTTAGAACCTACGGAAATTGGAAAAGGGGGGATTACCAACGGTTTGCGACTGTACACGCGGGTGTGAATCCCTCGGGTAAAGATTATCAATATTTTGTCGATGTGGAAAACTACATGGATATTCGTGCTTATAATGAGGCCAAGTTGCAGCAGAGGGATGTGAATGCCCTCTATCCGGAAAACGAGGAATACAGCTGGCAATGGGACACTGAAGCTTCAAGAGAACGGTACGAGGCACTTCGTCTCGCCAGTGATAATGCGTTTACCCGTTCTCTTTTCGTTATTGGTGGCATTGTGGTGAATCATATTATCAGTGGCATCGATGCCCTTCGCATCGCCCGTAAACATGACCTGACGCCCAAGAATCATGTGCAACTCGGCATAGTCGGACTTCCAGAGGGCGGCGCGGTTTTTACCGTCTGGAAATGCTTTTAATCCTAATATCGAATCGTTTTTTACTTAATATAAAATAACACATGGATCGCATCATCACGCCTGCGCATCGCATTCGCGGTTCTTTGGCGATGCCAGGTGACAAATCGATATCCCATCGTGCTTTGATGTTGGCCTCAATTGCTGAGGGTGAGACGAAAATCACCCATCTGGCTCCGGGGAAGGATGTTTACAGTACGTGGCGGTGTCTCTCGCAACTCGGCATTTCTATTGAGAAAGACGGCCATGTGGTTCTTGTCAAAGGAAAAGGATTAAACGGTTTTCGACCCCCACATGAGGATCTGGATGTCGGGAATTCGGGTACGACCATCCGTCTCCTTGCGGGACTTCTGTCTGCACAGCCTTTTGAATCCACACTCACCGGTGATACATCAATCCGACGCCGTCCCATGATTCGCGTTATCGAACCCCTGCGACTGATGGGCGTTCAGATTCAAGCTTCGGATAGGGGTACGGCACCAATACGAATTTCCGGAGGTACGGTTCGTCCCATCACATATGCGACACCGGTACCCAGCGCCCAGATCAAATCCTGTGTCCTTCTGGCCGGGCTTAAAACATCGGGTAACACGACTGTCCGGGAAGCCTCTTTATCACGGGACCACACAGAGCGGATGTTGTCTTGCTTTGGCGTCAAGGTCAACAGAGACCATCTGGCCGTGAACATCACAGGTCCCGCCAGTTTATCACATACGACAATTGACGTCCCGGGTGATATTTCATCGGCCGCTTTTTTCATAACTGCCGGTACTATCGCAGATGATGCGAAACTCGTTCTTAAAGAAATAGGTGTCAATCCGACCCGTACGGGACTCATTGAGGTTCTGCAGGGCATGGGAGGAGATATTTGTATTAAGAACGAACATCTCGTGAATGAAGAACCACGGGCAGAAATCGAAATACAGAGCAGCCGGTTGAAAGGATCGCTCATCGAAGGCGCCTTGATTCCCCGGGTCATTGATGAAATTCCCGTCATCGCAGTCGCTGCAACCCAGGCAGAGGGTCGGACTGTTATTCGAGATGCTCGAGAACTTCGGGTCAAGGAAACAGATCGTATTCAAGCTGTGGTCAGAAATTTGAAAGCCATGGGAGTGCAGATACAAGAACTGGATGATGGACTCATCATACCGGGGTCCCAGAAGTTAAGGGGTGGAATCGTGGACAGTTATGGAGACCACAGAATCGCCATGGCTTTTGCTGTTGCAGGATTGAGTGCATCCGGAGATACCATCATTCGAAACTCGGAATGTGTGGACATTTCATTTCCCGGATATTTTGAAACCTTAAAGTGTATCTGTCATGAATGAACTTGCGCATGCATACTGCGTTATCGGGGATCCGGTGGAACATTCCGTATCTCCACAATTACATGATTATATCTACCGGGTTTTAAACCTGGAATTTCAGTACGATGCGGTTCGTGTCCCCTCAGACGCCCTGCCTCAATTCCTTCAGGAATCCCGGGACAAAGGCCGACCCGGTTTTAACGTGACCATTCCTCACAAAGAACGCATCATACCCCACTTGGACGAGGTCGATCCCATGGCCGGGCGTGTTGGCGCAGTGAATACGGTGAAAAATAATGAAGGTCGGTTAGAAGGTTTCAATACGGATATAAGAGGATGCATGGATGCGCTCAAGCATGAGGAATGGGAACCCGATGGCGTATGTGCAGTCTTGGGAGCGGGTGGGGCTGCCCGGGCAGCAATCGAGGCGCTTACTGCTTTGGGTTTTCACAGGATCATACTTATGAACCGTTCCATAGAACGTGCGGAGAAATTGAAAAAGGATTTCCAATACCTGATTTCATTGACGATGTTGGTGTATGTATTGAATGATAAAAAAATGGATCGATTATTAAAGGATGTGAGCCTCATCATCAATGCAACACCCGTGGGGATGTGGCCCCATGTCGATGCCATGCCTATCCATCGTCTTGATTTTATCACTCCGGAAACAACCGTTTTCGATATGGTCCCGCGGCCCTTTCAGACACAGCTTCTCAAGGAGGCCGGATCAAGGGGCGCCAAGGTCATATCGGGACTTCGTATGCTCATTGGCCAGGCCATTGCTGCAGATGAAATCTGGTTTAGCAGGAAGTGTCCGGAAACCTTATATGAAGATTTGTATCACACGATGATCCAAAGGATGGAAAAGGATGGGTAAACTTCGCATTCTTACCGCAGGGGAGTCCCACGGAAAGGGACTCGTGGGTATCTTAGAGGGATTTCCCGCCGGATTCGATTTGGACCGGGAGAAAATCGATGAGCAGCTCAAAAGGAGACAGGGAGGATACGGTCGTGGCCAACGAATGCAAATCGAGCACGATCGGATAGAGATTCTCTCGGGTGTCCGTTTTGGAAAAACCCTGGGGAGTCCCATTGCCGTCTTTATTGCCAACAACGATTGGGTGCATTGGCAGGACAGGATGGGCGTGTGGGAAGGCAAAGAGGAAAATCCCGTTCACATACCCCGCCCCGGTCATGCGGATCTGTCAGGTGCTCTAAAATTTGACCATCATGACCTTCGAAATGTACTGGACAGAGCCAGTGCCCG
>CAZYTI010000641.1:0-3558 GCA_964650065.1 uncultured bacterium | reverse complement strand
AGTCAAATATCCATATGCCCCGCCACAGCATATTGTAGATGCTTTCATTTAATGATAACAAGGTCTTTTACTTGTTGTCCTCGCCATTTCGATATGTTTTATGATCATTGATAAGCGGGCATTCGGAACAACTGTTTGGGAAAAGTTCTATGGAAAGGCTGAGAAGGATAGTATTGAACAAAAATAAGGCTGACGAGCACATAAAAAAAAAAAGAGAATTTACTGATGCTGGTAAATGTTATGAGATGATTACAGAAGCAGTAGATGACAATAGAAAAGTAGTAGCGTTTTTAAAAATGGCAGCGCAAGCCTATGACAAATCGCGGGAAATTGATGCTGCGGCCAGATGCTATTTAGAAGCCAGTCAATTGTTAGATAAAACAGAAAAAGCGGAATGTCTCTTAGACTGTTGGAGAGTTTATGTTCTGGCAATAGCTGGTTATGGGTGGGATTGTTGTTTTGAATGGCGAGGTGATGACAGTCATGATGACGATCATGATTTGAATCAGATGTTGATAAAAAAACGTTCCAACGAAGCGGAAAAGGTTCTGAGGGAAGCATTAAGTGTTAGAGGAGTCAATAGAAAAAAAATCATAAGATTGGCGATACGTGAATGTAAAAGACGTAAAAAGCAAGGGGGATGGGGAGAAGGCGCATGTTGGGGCATCGTTACTGCTGTTACTGGGAAGACGAGAAGAAAGTCAGTCTTTGAGAGATTATCAAATGCTGTATTGGAATATGTAATTAATATTAGCCTCAAGTGGTCAAAATAAGCGATATGGGATATGGTGTTCTGACTAAACATACCGAAACCCCGTCGCCGACAATATTTAACGAACCGGTGTTAAAAGATGAACTTGACAATGATATGCGGCACATCTAATGTTCGGAAAGTATTTAAAGCGCATTTATCAGTTAGTGATAATAAACCCAAATAAAGGATGAGAAATGGAATTAAATGTCGACAAAACGAAATGTAAAAAAGACGGTATCTGTGTAGAATCATGCCCTAATAGGGTCATCGGATTATCTGATGGAAACGGCTTCCCCCAGATTATTCCGGGGCTTGAGATGTTGTGTATATCCTGCGGCCACTGCATTGCGGTGTGTCCTCATGGAGCTATGAATCATCCAAATGTTCCGGTTGAGGATTGCCCCCCCATAAAAAAGGAATATACAATCAGCGAGGAACAGGCCGTTCAGTTCCTGCGGGCTCGTCGTTCCATCCGTGTTTATAAAGATACGCCCGTTGATAAGGAAACCATTCAAAAGCTTATTGAACTCGCTTGTCATGCACCCACCGGTGGAAACTCCCAGCTTGTCAGTTGGATTGCGGTTACAGGAAAGGATAAAGTCCATAGAATTTCAGAATTGGCCATCGAATGGATGCGTAGCAAATTGGAAGAAAGTCCATATCGTTTCATATATCCCCCAGAATTTTTAAAAATGAATATTTCATATTGGGAAAAGGGAGAAGATCCGGTTTTACGAAAAGCCCCGGCGTTTGTCGTCGCAAAAGCCCCCGAGATGGTGGCCACCGACCCGACCCTGGCACTTTCTTATTTTGAACTAGCTGCCACATCCATGGGACTCGGCACTTGCTGGGCAGGGCAGTTAAAAGCAGCTCTGCTTGAATATCAGCCCATCAGAGAGGCGATCAAATTAAAAGACGATAATTCCATCTTCTATTATCCCATGATGTTGGGATATCCAAAATTTGAATACCACTTGCTGCCCAAACGCAATCCAGCAAAAATCAAATGGATATAGACTTTTAACACATGGTTGTGTTTGGCAAAATTTAAAGCTATCAAAAAAACGAGGGGAATATTCTTTATTGAGAAATTATATTTGATGACCAAAAGAATATAATAGCTGTGTTTTTTGTGTTTTCATTTGAAACGCTTATTATAGTTCTTTTTTAATTGCGATATTTAATTCTGACTATACAATATGATACATTTTTTATGGGGAATATAGATTTTGGATATGATTCATTGATGGCGAGAAAATTTGGCTTTCAAGACAATGACATATACGAAACAGATCCCACAAGATAACATTTAACCAAAATAAGGAAAATTAAAATGAGCATTGACACCGTAGTACCTGAAACCGGAAAATCGGCGTATAAAAATTTTCATTTTTCGCAGGCTGTAAAAAGTGCCGGCCTGTTAGTATGCTCAGGCCAGATAGGAACCAACCTGGACTATTCGGTACCTGAAAACCCCGAAGATGAATTTCGAATTGCGTGGAAGTCAGTTGGGGAAGTACTTAAAGAAGCCGGCCTTAGTTTTGAAGACATCATCGAGTATACAAGCTATCACGTCAATTTAGAAAAAAATATACAGGCATTCATGAAAGCCCGGGACGAAGTATTAAGCGAACCCTGGCCTGCGTGGACTGCCATCGGTATCAGTGAATTAGCCGTGCCGGGCGCAAGAGTAGAGATTCGCGTCATTGCACAACTCCGTTAATATCAGACACAATGAGATAGTATTCACTTTATTTAAATAATAACGAGCGCTTCTTACTTTCAGTTCTCACAACTAATATCTTGTATTTTATTTTAGATCTTAATATTATATCTGACATTTTTCGAGGAATAATAAATTTGGATATGATTCATAAATGGCGAGAATATTCCTTCTTCAATAAATAAAATGTATCACTAGAATTTTGTTATACGATTTTCTAACGGTTTTTCTGAAATCATACTACAATGATTCTTATCCGCATCCGTATATAAATTGTTATGGGATTTTCACGATCTACATTAAGTAAACTAATTTAGTATTTAATCTAATAATAGGAGATAGTTATGGGAATTGAAGAAAACAAGTCTATTGTTCAGAAAATAAATAATGGTGAATTGGACCTCATGGAATACTTAGCAGAAGATGTTGTTTGGACAATACCTGGATTAAAATCATTTCATGGAAAGCAAGAGATTATTCAGGAGCTGTTTATGCCTGTGATGGACTTGATGGAATCCATGGGGAGAGTCGTTATAAAGAATATAATAGCTGAAGATGATCAAGTTGTCGTTGAAACAATCGCCGAAGATCGAATGACGAAATCGGGAAAGCCGTATAACAATACTTACTGTATGATTTACAGGTTTGCGAATGAGAAAATTGCACAAATCACTGAGTACAGCGATACAGCTTTGGCAAGAGAAGTGTTGCCGGAATTAGTTTCAAAATTAGCCTCTTAACAAGTTGCTGAAGATCGACCAATTTCATTGAAAAGCAGCGAAATTACCGGATTAGCATAGTGTTATACATCAATAAAAAAATAGAGGTTAAATAATATAATAATGAAATTCAAAAATCCATTTAACAGGAGAAAAAGAAAGTTAAAGGAAGAAGACTTCCCGAAAATAGATTTAAAGGAAGAAGACTTCCCGGAAGGATCAGAGTTTCACATCAAGGAATTTAATGTTCCACTTGTGCATATTCCAAACCAGGGCTGGTTTAATTGGTTTGGTGGTAAGGCTCGTCCTTACGATGTCAGGGGTTTAAAACCAGGCGATAACTGGCCTGCTGAAAATTTTTC
>CAZYTI010000640.1:0-3560 GCA_964650065.1 uncultured bacterium | reverse complement strand
AAGCATTTCATCTACGAGTTTAGTAAAAAATTCGGGAAGGCATTTTCTGGCATTTCTTCCAAAGCGGAGGAAGCTTTGATGACACATAAATGGACGGGTAACATTCGTGAATTGAAAAATCTAATTGAAAGAGCTGTCCTGATCGGAAAGGGAAAGATGATAAAAGTAGAAGATTTAGGATTTGAACATAATGAAGTAAATAAAATTAAACAGGAAAAAAAGACGGCAGAATTTCCACCCATTCCTCTGGGGGGCATCGATCTTGCTTCAATTGAGAAAGCCTTTGAAAAGTATTATATCGATGAAGCGTATAAGATGGCCAGAGGTAACGAGAGCGAAGCAGCCCGGCTGCTTAATATGAATCATCACACGTATCGGTATCGCAGAAAGAAATTACTAATGAAATAATATCTGAAGAATCAAAAATATTTCTATGTTGAATTTTATTTCCTCATAATTTCCACTTAATAATTTTCCCAATTATATTCTTTCGTCGAGCTAATCGAACATTTGATTTCGAAGTTTTACTAATGAAATTTCGAAGTTCTTCTAAAAATAACTTTTCTGAAAAACCGATAACAGGAAAGTTTTATAATCGTAATATAATAATAATATTGCATTTACATGGAGTGATCTCGTCATGGTATGAATTATGCCTTTACTAAACATGAGAGTAAAAAGAATCAGCCTTTCTATTCTAACGGAACAGGAGATCATATGGGAAGAGGATATAATGGGGGAGTAGGGAGGGGGAGAGGAATGGGCCGCGGTAGCGTCAATAGAATTTGAGAACAATGGCACGAATCGGACCATTCGAACAATATTCAAAACGTTATGATAATTGGTTTAATCAAAACAAATTAGCGTACCGGTCAGAACTCGCAGCCTTGAAGCGAATTATTCCCTTGAGTTCAAAAGGCGTTGAGGTTGGTGTCGGGAGCGGCCGATTTGCCGGACCGCTCGGTGTGCAATTCGGGATTGATCCATCGCAAAAGATGATCAAATTGGCCGTTCAAAGAGGCGTTCGTTTGATTCGAGGAATTGCCGAAAGTCTGCCTCTCGGAGATGAGAGTTTTGATTTTTCATTGATCGTTACGACGATCTGTTTTCTGGATGATATTGAAAAAGCATTCAGAGAAATTTACAGAATACTAAAAGTACAGGGATGTATTATCGATGGATTTGTAGATAAGCGGAGTCTTCTCGGTCAATATTATCTTGAGCAGAAAAATGAAAATGTGTTTTACAGAGAGGCCCAATTTTTTTCGGTAGATGAGGTGGTTGGTTATTTAAGGCAAGCCGGATTTCATGATTATTATATTTATCAGACAATTAATAAACCGCTAAAAGATCTTAAGAAAATCGAGCATGTAGAGGATGGTTACGGGAAAGGTTCTTTTATTGTCATAAAGGGAGAAAAATGAATAATATACATCAACTGTCCGGGAGCGCAGTATGCCTTTGGCTGGCAGGATCGAAAAAAGTATGCTTGCGCACTGTAAAGTAAAAACAAAACTGCCGGAAGAACGGTTGCTCTCTATGGTTTCTCAACTACCCCGGTTCAAAAATCCTTTTGAATATATCGGCATCAATGTGGAAGGAGAATGTGTGCGATGATAATTTGGGCAATGATATTATATTTTACCATTGTACTTTTCATGGTCTTGGTATTGAAATGCAATGTCAATTGGCGCATGGCTTTTAAGGCGACCTTTTTCGTAGTCATTTTAACAACTTGTCTTTTAATGGGCTACACTGTGTCTGATTATCGATTGTCTTTAGGATTCGAGACTGTCATCGCTATTTCTTTATTCGGCGGCATCACGATTAGCACGATTCTCTGGCATTTTTATCGTGATCCTGAAAGAAGATCACCTGACCGGAACAATGTGATTCTTTCACCGGCGGATGGCACAGTCCGTTATGTTAAAGAGATAATGAAGGGCAAAATCCCATTTTCCACAAAACATCGGCGCAATTACCGTTTGGTTGATCTGACCAAAACACAATTATTTAAGGAGGGGATGTATCTTATTGGCGTGGAAATGAGTATCCTGAATGTGCATGTGAATCGAGCACCGGTCAGTGGTAAAATTATTCTACAAATGTACGACAGAGGTGTTAAAATTAATATAATTAAAAAATAGGTAATGATCTGGAGGTTTTGAGAATGCAAGAGAAGGACAACGACAATTTGTTCGATCAAATGCAATCACTCGTTGATAGGGAAATGGAGAAGTACTATTCAAAAAAGACGATCGCGTATTCTAAACATCCGGTCAATATCGGACGGATGAAAGATCCTGAAGGTGTCGCTGTAATGAAAGGGGGCTGTGGGGATACGATGGAAATGTATCTACAGATTGAAGGAAAAATTGTCAAAGCGATTCAATTCTTTACCGATGGATGCGGAGTTACACTCGCCTGCGGTAGTGTGATCACGGAGCTTGTCAAGGGGGAAACCATACATGATGCTTTGAAAATCTCTCCGTACAAGATAATTGATGAACTCGGCGGTCTTCCAAGGGATGATATTCACTGTGCAATTTTATCTGTCGGTACATTGCATCAGGCCATCGCAGATTATTTATTAAAAACCGGTTAGCATTCATGATTACCAATATTTACGTAGAAGAAAAAGACGAAGCGAACCTTGAATCGGATGTCAAAGCAACTGGGTGTCCATTAGCCAGATTGTTGAAAGAATTATAAATTATCTAAAAGGAGGTACATCATGCCAAGAGGAGATGGAACAGGACCTGCCGGTCAAGGGCCAGGAACAGGCAAGGGAACAGGTATGGGAAGAGGAAGTAGTGGAAGAGGTAGAATGGGCGGCAACCAACCGGGTGCAGGACCGAGTGGAAACTGCTTATGCCCCAATTGTGGTGCGAAGGTTGCACATCAAGCGGGTAAGCCTTGTTACGAACAAATATGCCCTAAATGTGGATCACAAATGATGAGGGAATAATCAGGAGACTCCATGATTACTTTCGGTCCGGTACCATCCAGACGACTCGGACGAAGCTTGGGGATCAATAATATCCCGCCAAAGGGTTGTACCTATTCCTGCGTATACTGCCAGTTGGGCCGCACAAAGAAAATGGAAGTCGATCTCCGTGCTTTTTATGATCCGGAAGAAATGCGAAAAAATATTGCGGAAAAAATAAAATTAGCCGACAGCAGTGGAGAACCCATCGATTTTTTGACCTACGTTTCGGATGGTGAGCCTTCATTAGATATCCATCTTGGACAGGAGATCGAACTGATTCAACCTTTCGATGTTCCGATTGCGGTGATCACAAACAGTTCCCTTATCTGGCGGGATAGCGTAAAAGAGAGTTTGAATAAAGCGGACTGGGTTTCCCTGAAAATCGATTCGGTGGAGGAAGATATTTGGCGGAAGATAGACCGGCCTCATCGGTCGCTGGAGCTTCAAAAAATCTTAGACGGTATCATCGAATTCTCCCGGTATTTTAAATGTAAACTGGTCACAGAACCCATGCTGCTTCACGAACTGAATGACAGCAAAGATCAAAACAGAAAATAAGCAGATTTTATTA
>CAZYTI010000639.1:0-3560 GCA_964650065.1 uncultured bacterium | reverse complement strand
AAAGGGTGTTTGATGTTTATATCAATGACGATGTTTTTCTTGAAAATATTGATCTTATACGTGATTATGGTTTCCTTGAAGCAGTGACAAGATGCACGACGGTTTCTGTTTCTTCAGGAAACGGTATCGACATCCGTTTTGAGGCTCAACAGGGGAATACAATTTTAAACGCAATCAAGGTCAACAAAAAATAGTCTTCTCGACGTGATTTGGAGTACAGTATTTATGTCTGATTACAATGACATTATGGATGAATTTAAGTATTTTATTCAAGGTGACCATGAAGGACCCATGGTAGGTTTTATCATCGATTCACCATGGATTCCAGGATATCGCGAGGTGGATACTCTGGATTTCTATTTCAATGATACTATATGGATTGATGCATATACCCAAATTTATCAGGAGTTAAAAGGCTCCGTTTTTATCCCAGGACTTTGGGTTGAGTACGGAATGGCTGCTGAGCCAAGCGGATGGGGGACAAAGATTCAATGGTATCATGATTCACCGCCGTCTATTCGTCAGATTATAGGCGGTGTGGATACTATAATAAATGCTGAGATCCCAAATCCCGAAAGAGATGGATTGATGCCACTTATTCTCAGACAATCAGAACGGGTCTTTCCTGTGATGAAAGAGAAAAGTTGTAATGCTCGAATTGCAGCATGCAGGGGGCCACTGGCAATCGCTTCTCATTTATTAGGAGTAACCGAACTCCTCATGGCCACGCAAATCGAGAAGGATGCGACCTTACAGGTTATTGATAGGATGACAGATCTTTGTATCGCCTGGCTTCATGCTCAAATACAGAGGATCGAGTCGCCCTTAGGTATTCTTGTATTGGATGATGTCGTCGGAATGATGGGTCCTCAAGATGCAGAATTGTTCGCTCTTCCCTATTTGAAGAAGATATTCGATGCTTTTCCAAGCCTCGTCCATATTTATCACAACGACACACCGAATGAAAAAATTATCCCCGGTTACAAAGGATTGACCATTGATGTTCTCAATTTCAGCCATAAAACAGATATCCCTACGGCCAGAAATTTAGTGGGTGAAGGAATGATTCTAATGGGGAATATCCCTCCTCTTGATGTGTTGGTGAGGGGGTCTACTGATGAAGTGGCAACATATACGAATAATTTGATTGAACTCAATCATGATTATGGGCCAATACTGATATCCGCAGGAGGAGGAGTATCTCCAGGTTGTCCAATTGAGAATTTGAAGACAGTCATTCAAATAATACAGGATTCGTGAGACGTGTTTCTAGGCTTTTACATCTGTCGATTATTGGTTCGAAAAATCATTTTGCACGCAAGGATAATTGTCATTTTTATAGCCTTGGTTCTTTTATGCTGCAAAGCATCTGAATCGAAAAAGGTCGTTCGATTGGCACATGCGCTCGATACCAACCATCCTGTCCATCAAGCGATGGTATTTATGGCTGATCGCGTGAAAAAAGAGTCGAGGGGTAGAATAACAATAAGAATATATCCGAATGGCCAATTGGGTTCCGAACGGGAACTTGTGGAACTGCTTCAGATTGGAATACTCGATATTACAAAGGTTTCCGTGGCAACCCTCGAAAATTTTGTGCCCGAAGTAAAGGTTTTCAGTTTGCCGTATTTGTTCCGAGATCATGATCATTACTGGCGTGTGTTGAAGAGCGATATAGGAAAGGAAATTTTACTCAGAGGGGAACCGTTTTGGATACGCGGCCTTGGATACTATGATGCTGGCAGTCGAAGCTTCTATTCCAAGAAACATCCTATTTCGAAGCCAAATGATTTGGTGGGGCTTAAAGTACGCGTTATGAAAAGCCCTACGTTTGTCGAGACTATTTCTGCTATGGGGGGATCTCCTACACCCATTACCTGGGGGGAATTATATACTGCCTTACAGCAAGGCGTGGTAGATGTTGCGGAGAATAATCCGCCATCGTTTTTTTATTCCCGTCATTTTGAGGTTTGTAAGTATTATTCCCTGGATGAACACGCTTCTCCTCCGGATATTGTATTAATCAGCACACATTGCTGGAAGAATTTAGAAAAAAATGAACAGGAAATTTTGTTAGAAGCTATTAACGAGTCGGTTGAATTTCAGATTGATAAATGGAGGCAGACTGAAAATGAAGTGCTTCAGGAACTCCGAGAAGCAGGTGTTCAAATCACTTATCCGAATAAGAATCTTTTTATTGAAGCTGTAGCGCCGATATATAAGGCGTATGCGGATTCATATCTTTGGCCTCTCATTCATAGAATTCAATCATATCCATAGGATTTCCTGAAAGTTACATAAAATCTGAAAAGGAATATGGAAAAATTAACACGATTCATACAGAAAAGATTAGGGTATCTTCTCATCTTTCTCATGCTTTGCATGATTGTTGATGTTTTATATCAGGTGTTTTCACGCTTTGTATTACATAAGCCGAGTTCGTTCACTGAGGAACTTGCAACGTTTCTCCTCATTTGGTTGAGTCTTTTAGGATCCGCGTATGCTTTTTATGAGAAGGCACATTTGGGGCTTGAAATCCTGACAAACCAAATTCAAGGACGGTATAAATATCTTCTTAATTCACTTGTTTCATTTCTTGTGATATTAATCACTTTAAGTGTATTCATCATCGGTGGTGGACGCCTTGTGTATATAACAATGACTCTAAATCAAATGAGTCCTGTCCTTCAATGGAAAATGGGATATGTATATATTGTGGTACCATTTTCTGGTTGTCTGATTATGCTCTATAGCGTAAATGTCATATTGAACAATATCACCTTTTATCGAAAGTCATGCGGTAAAGGGACCTAATTAAAACTTAATCATATTTGGTTGAGGTGTTAAATATATGGAAGTAGCAGTTCTCATTTTCACATTTCTTTTTCTGATCATATTAAATGTACCGATCGCTTTTAGCATTATTGCCGCTTCAGTAAGCGCTTTATTGGTCAATCTTGATTTTATACCAGTCGTGACAACGGTTTCACAACAAACAACAACAGGCATCGACAGTTTTGTTCTTCTTGCCATTCCTTTTTTTGTGTTGTCCGGTCAATTGATGGCACGAGGGGGTATTGCCAATCGGATTATTGGGTTTGCTAAGGCATTGGTCGGTTGGTTGCCAGGAGGGCTTGCCTATGTAAATGTTGTTGTGTGTATGTTCTTTGGAGCAATTGCAGGTTCAGCTACAGCAGCGGTCTCTGCAATTGGGGGATTTATGATTCCTACGATGAGCAGGGAGGGTTACACTCGAGAGTTCAGTACTTCTTTAACACTAACCTCTTCTACGACAGGACTTCTTATTCCACCGAGTAACATCTTAATCGTTTATTCACTGGCTGCTGGGGGATTGTCCATTGCTGCCTTATTTTTAGCAGGATATTTACCTGGAATAATGGTGGGTATGCTTCTAATGATTGTCTCATATTTCAAAGCACCTACTCTTGTTAAAAACAATATTGAAAAGATCAATTGGAAAGTTGTTTTGAAACGTTTCTTAGATGCGTTTTTAAGTCTTTCCCTTGTTGTCGTTGTTATAGGCGGTATTCTATCAGGAA
>CAZYTI010000638.1:0-3565 GCA_964650065.1 uncultured bacterium | reverse complement strand
ATCGTTTTCCTGACCATCTCATGGCCAATGCCTATAACCTGGCATTCGTCTATGGCCATTTGGAACAGTATCAAAAGGGCATTCATGCTCTGCAGTATGCCTTAGACCGTAGGATCTGGTTCGGTATTTACGCGTTTGGCCAGGATATCTGGATTCCCTATAAGGAATTGGAAGGATTTGGTGATATATTAACCCAAAACGAACAATTGAGACAGGAGGCCAAAAAATTAGCCAAACCCGACCTTGTAATCGTTACTCCTGAAGGATATAAAAAAGGGGGGAAATATCCCCTCTTTGTCGCCCTCCACGGAGGAGGCGGCAATATAGCCGGCTTCAAAGAGGCTTGGAAATCTGAAAAAATGAAAAAGGAATTTATCACGGCCTATTTACAATCCTCCCAGATCGTGGCTCCCAACGGATTCAGTTGGACCGAAGATATCGAAATGGCCAAAGAGGAAATCGTCGATGCTTACAATAAAATAATCAAAGAATACTCCATCGATACGGATCGGGTCATCATCGGCGGATTCTCTTCGGGCGGCATTGCCGCCATGGAAGTCACCTTGTGCCATTCGTTTCCTGTGAGCGGTTTTATCGTCCTGTGTCCGGCCAAACCAGAAAGTTTTACCGACGATAAGATACTGGCAGCCAAAGAGAGAAATGTTCATGGTTCCATCCTCACCACCGAAATGGATCCCCGTTTAGCGGAGCAGAAGGAGATGGTGGAGGATTTGAAACGACTCGAATTTCAATACCAGTTTGTCGTAACACCCAATATCGGCCACTGGTTTCCTGAAGATCTCGATGTAAAAATCGATCATGCCATTGATCATATCGGATATAAATAAGATAGAACATGATTAATAAAATATATCAACTCATTAACAATGAGGAAACCCTGAAATGGGATCTCTTCATGACCTCCATCGATTAGTTTTTACAATTGTTAAAAGGAGCCAGTTCAAGGAGCGAAAATGAATCCAACGACCAGTGGATACAATTCTATAGAACGAAAAATCGGTCTGGTCACCGCCACCGGTATTGTCGTGGCAAACATGATCGGTGCGGGTATATTTACCACGTCAGGCATCATGGCCGCCAACCTGCCCGATTCCGGATGGGTGATTGTATGCTGGTTCCTGGGAGGACTCATCGCCCTTTCGGGAGCACTGTGTTATGCCGAATTGGCCACACGCATGCCCGATGAGGGAGGCGAGTACCTCTACCTGAAAAAACTCTATCATCCGGCTCTGGGATTTCTCACCGGCTGGACCAGCTTCGTCGTTGGATTTTCCGTGCCGGTGGCGGCCTCGGCCATCGGTTTCTCTTCCTACCTCTATGCTGGCCTGGAACATCAACTGCCGGTCATGGATCCGACTTATATCCATATCATACAAAAAGGCATATCCATCGTCATCATCCTCATATTTACAGGCATCCATTATCTCGGCATTCGTCTCGGGGCAGGCGTACAGAATGTCCTCACTTTCTTAAAGGTACTCCTGGTATTGGCACTGGCTTCGGCAGGACTCCTCATTGGCAAAGGAGACTGGTCCCAGATCGCCTTTAAAACCAGCGGATCCATTAAAGGATTGGCCATTGGCACATCCATGATGCTGGTTGGATTTGCCTACAGTGGTTGGAACGCCAGTGCCTATATTGCGGGTGAACTCAAGAAGCCGCGCAGGACCCTTCCCATTTCATTAATTATCGGTACTCTTATCGTTGTCATCATCTATGTGGCCATCAACCTCTTTATCTTCCACGCTGCCCCCTACTCCGACCTGCAGGGAACCATCACTGTGGCCAAGACGGCATCCGTCCGCGCGTTTGGTCCCTGGATGGGTAATGGATTGAGTATCCTGATCGCGTTCGCACTCCTCTCCTCATTGAGCGCATATATTTTAATCGGACCCAGAGTCTATTTTGTCATGGCCCGTGACAGACTCTTCTTTTCCTTTGCAGCCCGGGTGCATCCCAAATATGGTGTGCCGGGATATTCTATTCTGATTCAGGGCTTTCTCGCCATGATCATGGTCCTGGTGGGGTCCTTTGAACAGCTTTTGATATACATGGGTTTTGCTCTGAGCATATTTCCCTGGTTGGCCATTGCCGGTGTTTTTATAGCTCGGAGACGAGAATTGGGTGAATCCACCGTGGTAAAAGCCTGGGGCTATCCATGGGTACCCATCTTTTATCTCATTGCCAGCCTGGGATTGATGGTTGTGGCATATATCAATAGACCCCTGGAATCTTCCATTGCCATCATCACGGTCATCCTGGGTATCCCCTTTTATTTTCTCTGGGTGAAAAAAATCGCCAAAACCGATGGATCGGAGGTAGTGTCAAAAGTTTTATGAAAAAAGAGAAAAAAAATAAGAAACCACAGAGTTCACAGAGAAAAAGTAAGATACTCTGTGTACTCTGTGGTTAATTTTTAACAATGGCTTTAACGAAGGAAGGAGAAAAAAAATGGAAAGAAGAAAATTCTTGGAAAAATCCGGATGTGGAATCGCCGGTCTCGTGGCCACACCTGCCGTTTTAGGTGCAAGCATGGTTGGTGTCCAGGAACGCCGAAGACGCTATAAGATCGAGATCGAAATCTACGAAGCCAAGGAAACCTTAGAATGTCATAAAGTCGGGCAAAAATTCAATTATCCAGAGGAATGGGGCAAGGTTTGCCCTTGGCTGCGAGCTGCCATGATCGAACCTATCCGACTCTTGGAACATGGTGTTACACTGGGATGGAAATACGCAGGAACGCCTTATGAAAAAGTCATCGATCCCGATGGTATCACCACCGAATACATTCGTTGTCCCGATCCAACTGCGAACCTGGTAGCCAAAATAATCAGGACCGCAGTATAATTTATTTTCTTTATACGAAAGACATATTATATTTCGTATAAAGAAAATAAATGAAAAAAACACACATTGTTTTCACAGGTATTTTTATTATATTATAAATTCATTTTTCAGTTCCATTGGAAAATTGGGATGATTGGTTCAATGAAAGTTATAAGGAGTCATTGATGTCGAAAATCTACCAAAAATTGTGCATCTTTTTTATCATCCTCATTTTAATTGTCATCCCGTTCACAAAATGCTCTCAAAAAAATGAAACGGCTGACACGTGTATCCGGGAGATGCAGGTAAAGCTCGACTCATTGCATGCGACATCCGGATTTCCCGGTGTCACTCTTGGATTTGTCCTGCCCGATGGGATCAGAGTACGACTGGCCAGTGGTCTATCAGACCTTGAGAATGATATCAAAATGAAACCGAAAGACAGAATGTTCTCCGGGAGTCAGGGGAAAACCTATGTCGCAACCGTTGCCCTCCAAATGGTTGAGGAAGGTAAATTTAATCTCGATGATCCAGTGAGTAAACATCTGGGAGATGAGGAATGGTTCAGTCGATTACCCAATCAATCTCAACTGACCATCCGCATGCTCATGAACCATACAAGCGGCCTGCCCAGATATGTTTTTAAGGATGTCTTTTGGAGCGATCTTAATAAATCGCCGGATAAAATGATATGCGTGCTGACACGCTACCAGGGGCA
>CAZYTI010000637.1:0-3565 GCA_964650065.1 uncultured bacterium | reverse complement strand
TCCCGCCACAGCTTTGGCCATCTCTTCAGTAATCACGACCGTGAAAGGTTCACCCAAAGCTGTGGCGGGATTCCCCTTGATCATCTCCATGGAGAACACATCAAATAATGCTTCTTCGGCGAAGAAAAACCGGTCTTCTTCAAAATAACGATTTTCATGATTGACCAGAGCGCTTCCCACATTAATCATGCGGACGGCATGGATAATCTCCGAAAAATCATTGGCCATCAACGGCGCGATGGGCGGCGCCACATGACCCAGGTGGAGGCTTACCGCACCATCCTGGTTGTACCACAACCGTGTGACCCGATAGATCCGGTCTGAATTTTCATGAAATCGATCGAAACTCAGCTCATCCTGAACATACATGAGTATGAGAATGCAGCAGGCCATACCGATGGCCAATCCCACGATATTGATGAGGGAAAAAACCTTGTGCTTTCTCAAATTCCGCAGTGCAATTTTCAAATAATTTTGAAACATCACGAGACTCCAATAAATTGATCCTTTAATGAAATCGGGAACAAATCTGATCACCTGCAGCCAAAACCAAATTTTCGCCCTCTGCTCACCCACCTCGAGAGCCATTTCGTAAAAGTACTCCTGGATATCCCCGGGAATCGTCCGCTTCTCTTCGGAACGGGCAATCGAATCCGACAACCATTTGGCGAGCCGGGGTGGACGTACTCCTCCGTGAATCATGTGGCCTCTCTCGCTTTTTTGATTAAAGCAGGAATACCTTGCCAGATTTCTCTCTGGAATTCCTTAGCCTGTTCCAATGCCTTCAGACCTGCCGATGTGACCGTATAATAGATCTTGCTCCTCCCCCCCCGCTCCGGTGTCGGATCGGCCAATCGCTTATGAATAAGCCCCCGCTTATACAGAATATCCAATGAAACCCACACGCTTCCAAACGTGAGCTTTTTACCGGTTTTAACCTGAACCTCTTTGATGATGGTGACACCGTAGGCATTTTCCTTCAAACGAAGAATGGCTAACACAAGAATTTCATCGGATCGGGATAGTATCTTCATTCGCCCTCCTTTCAAAGATAATTACGAAACTTTAGTAAAAAGGTTACATGTTTTTACTAAATATTAGTAATAAGGAAAGATGGTCTCCACATCCAAGGTGGAGACCATCTAAATGAACTTAAAAGCTGTGCTTCGAATACCCCCAATACTGAAAACTTTTACCTTGACTTCATTCAAATATTTATTTATACTAAATGACTTACCACAGCATTCAGATATCATCTCAACATCGTATTGTGAAAACACGCCCGCAGATCCTAGCTTGGACTGACGACGAACGATCCAAAATGCCAATAATCAACAAACCATGAAAGCAACCTTGCTACATCTTAAACACAGGGAGGTCATCATGTCCAGAGGTTTATTATTGTTCGTCGTATCGTGTACAATCCTCTCGAATTCCGCTTTACAAAGCTTTGGTCAGGAAAAACGAAGTTTAAGGGCGAAACAGGCAATCGTTATCGAGAAAGAACCTTCCGATGTGTCACCATCAAAATCCCGGCTCTCCAAAACATTGGATCGTACAATGGATGCAAACATGATACCGGGTGAAACCAAGACCTGGAATTACAGGTATCTCGGCAGGACATACGCCGGCTACAATTACTACACCCATGATACTATCCAGTTACCGGCATTTATGACTTACCAGGATCTGCGGATCACGCTTTCGTATTCCTGGCCTGCCACATGGAATATTTATGTGGATTTCACACTCATCGCTGCCCCCGATGCGACCTTAGGCGAACATCAAATAATAATAAAATATTATCTTATGAACACCCCTGGTGGGGCAGCCATGCATTCTGAGACCTTAACCATCAACCTCTCCATAAGACCCGTGGCAACACCGGACGATCTTATGGCGAATGTTGTCGATAACGAACAAATCGATCTGACCTGGTCGGACAATTCCGATAACGAAACAGGCTTTAAGATCGAACGCCGGGCCGGGGAACAGCCTTTTACAGAAATCGCCAGGGTCGATGCCAATACGACATCTTACATCGATGCGAACCACGACCTTCTCACAGGATACACCTATAGAGTATCTGGTTTTAACAACGATGGTAATTCCATCTATTCCAACGAGACAATTGCTTTTTCAAGCCTGATCGAGCAGGTGATTGCCGATGACATCAACGGTGCCATATCGGTTTATCCGGCCGATCTCGATGGTGACGGCGACAACGACATCCTTGGCGCAGAGTACACTGAGGATGCCATACACTGGTGGGAAAACGACGGCGCCATGAATTTCTCAAAACATACCATCGCCGATGATTACCGGGACCCGACAGCCATCCTGGGAATCGATATGGATGGCGATCAAAAAATGGACCTCCTCACAGGTGTCTGGTCTAACAGCGGGCTTGCCTGGTGGGACAACGACGGCAGTCAAAATTTCACAAAGAATACGCTGAACATCTATGTTTTCACCTATTCAATCTCTGCTGATGATATCGATAAAGACGGCGATATGGATATCATCAGTTCAGACGTTTATAATGGACGCGTTTCAAGGTGGGAAAACGATGGTTCCCAGAATTTTGAAAGACATATGATCGATGAGAACCTGGATGACGTTCGTTCTATTCACGTCTCCGACATCGATGGAGACGGCGACTACGACATCGCAGGTGCAGGCGGCGGCTGGTCTGAAGGTTTGGTCAAGTGGTACGAAAACGACGGGGCCGGTAATTTCACCGAGCACATCGTTTCTACGGATTTCCAGGGTGCCATATCCGTCTTTTCTGTCGATCTCGACGGTGATAGCGATATGGATCTGGTGTGTGCGGCAGAATACTCCACCAATCAAATCGTCTGGTTTGAGAACGACGGTGCGCAACAATTCAGCATGCACATGATTACCGATGCACAGGGATCGGCCTCATTGAATGCCGTCGACATCGACGAGGATGGCGACATCGATGTTATCAGCGGACAGATCACCGTCTGGAAAAACGATGGATCTGAAAACTTCACGAAGCATTCCATCAGGACCGATTTTGAGGATACCAGATCCATCATTGTTACAGATTTTAACGGCAATGGGGCCATAGACATACTGGCCGCCTCGTATGAGGGTGATAAAATAAGTCTATGGCAAAACCTGTCAAAGGTGGGAGTGAATTCTGATCACGGAGATCAATTACCCCGTGATTTCACTCTGCTGCAGAACTATCCCAACCCTTTCAACCCGGAAACGGTCATCGGCTATCAGCTTCCGGCAGTCAGCCGTGTGGAATTGATAATTCTAAATATTCTGGGACAGAAAATACGGACACTGATCAACGAAGAACAACCGGCAGGAAAGTACTCGGTGGTCTGGAACGGAAAGGACCATTCGGGAAATTCGGTCGTGTCGGGCCTCTATTTTTATAGGCTCACGACAGAGGATCGTGTATGGATGAAAAAAATGACACTGTTGAAATAAGGGAGACGGGATTGGGGCCTTTGGATGATTTGATTATCCATTGACTATCCTTCCGAAGGTTTCAGGATGACGATGAAAATATCCTCCTCCCGAG
>CAZYTI010000636.1:0-3567 GCA_964650065.1 uncultured bacterium | reverse complement strand
ACCGCAAAGGGCGCAAAGCAGGCGCAGTGGACGCAAAGAAAAATTATTTGTTTACTACAATAATCTCATCTTTAAAAACGATTGAATTACGTATTTCTCTCTGATTTTCAACATGTGAATCGGGAAGTATGACTGACGATTCGATATGCGTGTCATTATCGATGGAGACATTTTCACCGATGATACTGTTATTTATAATTGCCCCGGGATGGATGTTGGCCGTGGGTGCGACAATGGACGGATATAACGCCAAGGTTTCATTCATTCTTTCATGAAGTGAGCATACTTCCTGCGTGACCTGTGTATTGGTGTGCCAGTATGTGTCCAGGGCTCCAATGTCATGCCAAAATCCCTTGTGTTCATAGTACCCGAGAGTGGCATTATTTATCAAACCCACATAACCGGTGTTGACTACACTGGAGAATCCGTCATTTAAATAACCAAATATTTCAGGAGACAGAAGGGCGATACCGCTATAGATCAAATTTGACGAGAGACCGGTTCCCAATATATTATTGAAATCCAACACACATCCGTCTCGAACACCTACGGGACCGATACGTCCGGCCCGGTCTGTTTCATGGAGGAGAAGGGTGGCAGGAGATGAAGATCCCTGGTGAAAGTCGATCAAGGAAGCCAAATGGATATTTAGAATAATATCACTGTTGATAAGTAAAATTTCATCGTCCTTCAGAAATTGTTCGCATTTTTTCAATCCACCTCCGGTACCGAGAATGGTGTCTTCAATTGAGAAAGAAATGTCCAGACCGAATAAATGTCTTTCCTCGAAGAACCGGATGATATCCTTATGCCTGTAATGAAGATTGCAGATGACATGCTTTATGCCTGCTTCCTTTAATAGAAAGATGGCATAGCAGATGGCAGGGAGATTAAGCACTGGAATCAAGGATTTGGGAACCGTATGGGTAATGGGCTTCAATCGCTCTCCAAATCCTGCAGCGAGGATGAATCCCTTCACCACGATCCCCCAATGGCCTTGAATAAAATTTCACCGGCCACTTGAAGATCCTTTCTCCGGTGTATGTAGTCGGGTAGATAGTGAAGGGTTGGTTCGATATAAGGCTTATATAATGTGATATGGCGCGAGGTGATTTGATATCCAAAAGTTCCCAGGGCTTTTACATTCCTCTGGAAGGCCATCAGGTCAAAGAAATACGCGTATTCATCAGGATTCATCTTTTCATAATCCATCTCCACCAAACGGTTGAAGTGATATTGCTTTAAATCTTCCAGGACATCGTTGTCCAGAATGAGGTAGGAATCTCTTAATAAAGAAACGGCATCGTATTGAGGAAGTCCCAGCCGTGCATCTTGAAAATCGATGATGAAGGGTTTATGGTTGGGCAGAAGAATGTTTCTACTATGATAATCCCGATGGTTCAACACGAAGAGATCCGGATGATAAAGGATTTTTGAAATTTTTCTGAATTCGATTCGAAGTTTTTCCAGTTCACTTTTGGTGATGTTCGATTGATAGTAGGTCAGTATTGTGTGCTGGATAAAGAAATCGAATTCGAACATGAGTTTTTCCACGTCAAAACTTAGACCGAACGGTACCGGATGTTGATCGTTCTCGATGGACTGAATTTGAATCATGATGTCGATCAGTGTTTTAAAAAGAGAGCTGATCTCAGCAGGCTTTAAAGTGGGATATACGGATTGCAGGAGGTCGTCGCCACCATCTTCCAGGAATAACAAACCATATTTCCCTTCATAAAAATAGATATTTGGTACCGGTATTTCGTTGTGAGAGAGTAATTTATCCATGATATAGAAGGGGTATTCTTCCAAGGGTGAGTCAATAAAATTCGTGTCCAAACACAATATCCATGTTTTGGATCCTGAAAAGACTCGGAAGTACTCCCGTGTGGATGCGTCTCCGGCGAGTTTGTCAATTTTAGCGAAATCGCCTAATGACTGATCAATAAAATCTTTCACTTTCTGGTGTAGTGCCATAGTTGAATTGGATTTTCCTTTCTCCGATTGGGCGAGTAATTCATAAATGTATGATTTTTTCAGGGAAAGATCAAAAGATTTTTTCATGGATTTGGTGAAAATGGGTGGATTACTTATGTTTCTTTAACACGTTTAAGATATTAATCCGGTAAACTTCACCGATGGGAATCGTGATGTTCTTGAGTTTGACATGATCTTTCTCAATGACATCGATTTGGTTGAGAGAAATGATGTATGATTTATGAATTCGCAGAAATCGGTTTTTGTCCAGTAAGGAAAGCGCCTTCTTCATAGACATCAGAGACATAATTTCCTTTTTGTGAGTAACGAATGTCACATAGTTCCCGGTTCCTTTTACATACAGTATGTCCTTGATGCTTAGTCTGTGAATTTCCGTTCCACTTTTGATGAGGAGAAAATCATGGTCATCCTTTTTTCCGTCGGATGAAGCCAAAACAGCTTTCCCAAGACTCTGGTATCGTGACCACGCTCTTCCTGCAGCCTTGAGAAAACGTTCAAACTCAATGGGTTTAAGGAGATAATCGACAGCCTGGTAATCATAGCTTTTCACGGCATATTCTGAATAGGCTGTGGTAAATATGACCAGGGGATGGTGATCCAGAGTATTCAGGAATTGAATGCCTGTCAGATCGGGCATGTTGATATCCAGGAAAAGCAGGTCTATCGGATGGATTTTGAGGTATTTTAAAGCCTTAATGGAATTCCGATACGCTCCGACCAGTTCGAGAAAATCGACTTTGCTGATATAGTCGGTGAGGATATCGATGGCAACGGGTTCGTCGTCGATGACCATGCATTTCATAATCCATCAATCCATTTAAAGATGAAGGGTGAGTTCAACATTCCATTCTTGATCTGTTTTTTGTACGGTGAGTTCATGGATTCCTGGAAATAAAAGTTCCAGTCGTCTCTTCACATTTCGTAATCCCATGCCGGGAATCGATTTCTCAGTTTTCCCTTTCGATCTATGATTGGTATTCTTCACCGAGAAACGAAGCGTGCTCTCAAGCACTTCCAATTGGATTTTGATGAAGGAAGGATTCTCCAGACTGATACCGTGCTTAAATGCATTCTCAATAAAAGGAAGCAGCAGCATGGGCGGAATCTGAACGTTCAGCTCTCCGTTCCTCTGGAAGTCGATAGTAATGTCATCCTCTTCTGTGAATCGCAGTTTCTGAAGTTCGATGAGCCGTTGGATTTGATGGACTTCCATTCTTAAATCGATTTTTTCCACATTGCTATCGTAAATCATATACCGCATCAGGTGTGATAACCTGGAAATACCATCGGCTGTGGCCTTGTCCTGTCTCCGGGCCATTCCGAAGAGGTTATTCAGTGTATTGAACAGGAAATGGGGATTGATCTGCATTTTAAGTAATTCCAGTTCGGTCTGCAGATGCTTTGATTGTATTTCCTGAAGCGTGAGTCTCTGTTCGAAACCCGCTTTGGCCAGTTTCAGCATGGTCGTGATCATGATAAAAGAGATGGAGAATAAGAATGAACCGATTATTGAGTTTTGGAAGTCAAGGATCTTTCGGAGGAGGAGATAATCCGTCATGCCCCAGACGG
>CAZYTI010000635.1:0-3577 GCA_964650065.1 uncultured bacterium | reverse complement strand
TATCTGTATACATTGGGATTTGGGAAAGGATTCACGCCTCTTTACAACGGTCGAGACCTTTCCGGTTGGATGGGATTGGTGGGTGATCCCGTATCCAGAGCGAAAATGACGCCTGATGAACTGAAAACCGCCCAGACGGAAGCCGATGAGGATATGTGGGCCCACTGGAAAGCGGTGAATGACATCCTTGTCTTTGACGGGAAGGGACACAGCCTCTGTACGGCCAAAGACTATCGCGATTTCGAGATGTTTGTCGATTGGAAGATTGAAAAACTCGGAGACAGCGGACTCTATCTCAGGGGCTCACCACAGGTACAGATCTGGGATCCGGCTCAATGGCCCGAAGGTTCGGGAGGGTTATACAACAACCGGAAGCATCCCAATAAACCGCTTCAATCCGTGGACAATCCCATAGGAGACTGGAACACATTTCGAATCAAGATGATCGGTGAGCGGGTGACCGTGTATTTGAACGATGTTCTGGTCGTGGAAAATGTGGTCATGGAGAACTATTGGGAACGGGACAAGCCCATTTATCCCTACGGACAGATCGAACTTCAGGCTCACAGCACGCCCCTCTATTTTCGGAACATCTATATTCGTGAAATATCGGAGGACGAAGCGGCCGCCGTGCTCACCGAAGATGAAATTTCCGAAGGATATCTTACCCTCTTCAACGGTATTGACTTAAATGGCTGGACAGGAGATAAAAAGGGGTATAGTGCAGAGGAAGGAAAAATCGTGATTTATCCGGAGCGCGGGAGCGGTAATCTCTACACAGAGAATATGTACGGGGATTTTATTTTTCGCTTCGAATTCAAACTCACACCAGGTGCCAACAACGGTTTGGGAATTCGTACACCGTCTCAGGGCGATGCCGCCTATGTGGGCATGGAACTGCAGATTTTGGATAATACGTCTCCCAAATACAGCGAATTAAAACCCTATCAATATCACGGTTCCATCTATGGGGTTGTTCCGGCCGAGCAGGGCCATCTGAAACCTCTTGGTCAGTGGAATACAGAAGAAGTCATCGCCGATGGGAAGCAGATCACGGTTAAACTCAATGGTGTGGCCATCGTCGATGCGAATATTGATGAAGTCATTGAATCAGGTACGATGGATGGCAGGAGCCATCCGGGTCTGAAACGGGAGGAGGGCCATATCGGATTCCTCGGCCATGGTTCCCGAGTGGAATTTCGAAATATTCGGATTAAAGAAACGAAGTGAAAGTGGGCCAAATCCTTAAAGTCTGAATGGGTTTTTCGAAAGAGTCAGACCTCGAAGGTTTTCAAAACCTTCGAGGTCTTTGTATAGAATCGAAGAACTACCGATACCCCGCCTCCGACAGATTTCTCACCGATTTGAATGGTGTCGGGGGATTGAGATATCCAGCAAGGAATTTGTAGATCTTCATTCGTATTTCTTTGGCCAACATGATATCCAGCCGGTCGAAGCTGTGCCCGCCCGGGGCATCCTGGAAAATTTCGTATTCAAATTTTTTATCTGCCGCCTTGAGGGATTTGATGAGATGTTCCACTTCCAGAACATTGACATCCGCATCGTTGGTGTTGGTGTGGATGAGCAGGGGTGTCTGGAGTTTTTCAGCGTGCCAGGCCGGGGATCGCTTCCGGTACTCCTCGACATTCTCGTAGGCGCTCTTTCCAATGTGGTAATCGGCTGAGTAGAGGTCGTGGTATCGCTGGGTCTTGTATCCCATGCGGGCCACGAGGTCGCTGACAGGGACACCGGCGAAGGCCACTTTGAAATCCTTGGGATGGTTGAAGATATTGAACAGGGTGATGAGTCCGCCATGACTCCAGCCCAGGATACCGATACGGTTTTTGTCCACAAAATCATAATTCTCGATCATGTAATTTTTACCGGCATACACGTCCTCGACCTCCAATCCACCGTAGTCGATCAATTCGTACATGCCCCGTCCGTATCCGGTGCTCCCCCGGTATTCTGAGGCGATCACGATAAAACCCTGGGCCATCAGCTCCCGGATGATGTGCGTGTGATACGTGCTGAAGTTACTGTGCACACCACCGTGAGGCAGGACCAGCAGAGGGTATTTTTTCGACCGATCGATATCTCTGGGAATGAAGATGTAGGAGTAAAACTTTACAGGATTTCCTGCACCCTGGGCCGTGGGATTGGGGATATTGACCGGAGGCGGTCCCACATGGCGAACCTTGTCCACAAAGGCGATATCACCCACTTTGTGAAACCACAGAATATCATCGATGGATTTTTGCAGGACATCCAGGCGATGTCCCAGGGATTCGAACCGCCGTTCCAATTGGTTCAGCTTTTCCTGGACCGTACCGGAAGTCGATTGGGCCAGGAGGTGAAGAGGCAGCAACAGGTATAAAAAGGTGAGGACGATTCCAAAGGCATTGACAATTTGATTTTTCTCTTTCATGGATATACCCTCCTTTTTTACTATGATGTCAATTTAATAAGGCTTCCCACAAAAGCAATAAAAATTTTCCACACCGATGAAAAGAACGCAAGTTTTTTGGTCAAACTGTGTTTAATATAATTGTATGTTCATTAAAAATTTCGTTTTATATAAACGCCGGATATTCCCGAACCATGTTCAAGGAATATCCTATTTTTTAATATGTGAAACGTTTTCATATTGACAAATGGGTTGTCTTTTTCTTATATTAATCAACTTATAGATGGAAAGGATTGAATGACAAACATTTTAATATCTTCCCGCCAACAAATGAAGCCCTTTCAAATGGTTTTATTAGCCGGTCTCGTCCTGTTGTCCAATCATGCCTGGAGTAGCGGATTGGAAGTCCATTCGGATGGGACAGGACGCATTCTTGTCGATCCCAATGGCAAACGTTATATAATGGCATCACCGACAACGGCTAAAATCAAAATTGACGGTCGGTTGGATGATGTGGCCTGGCGGAACGCCTTATTTCAGGGAGATTTTGTACAACGTGAACCCAATGAAGGAGAACAAGCGACAGAAAAGACCGAGATCGGCGTTCTCTTTGATGAAGATAACATATATTTTGGTATCAAATGTTATGATTCAAACCCGGACAAGATTATCGCCAAAGAGATGCGACTCGATGCAGACATGCGCGATGATGACAGCTTTGCTTTGATTCTTGACACTTATCACGATAGGCGCAGCGGATTTTATTTTACCACCAATCCCAACGGTTCCAAGCGGGACGCGGTCATGGCCAATGAGGGTCGTCAATACAACGCCGCCTGGGATGGGATCTGGATTTGCCGGGCAAAGATCAACGATGAAGGATGGTTCGCCGAGATCGCCATCCCCTGGAAGACGTTGCGATTTACTGAGAAAGACTCTTCCATATGGGGTGTCAACTTCTCCAGAAATATCCGTCGTAAGAACGAAGAGGTCTTCTGGCAGCTCGTACCCCGTAGTCTGGGATTCTTTGGATTGTTCCGCCTCTCCGAAGCAGGTACATTGAAACGCATGACCAATTTAAAAATGCGCGGAAATCTGGAACAGCAGCCCTACATCATGCGCGGGTTGGAAAGGAATCTGAATACAGAGTTTAAAACGCAACGGATGAAC
>CAZYTI010000634.1:0-3579 GCA_964650065.1 uncultured bacterium | reverse complement strand
TAAATAATATTAATCATTTCTCTGTGTGCTCTGTGGTTAATTTTTGACAAAACCAAGCATTAATAGAGGAACAAAAATGAAAAAATCCAACATAATTATCGCTCTCACTATCGGGATAAGTATCCTTTCCGGCTGTGAAACACCTCGAAGTCAGTTCACGAGCAATACTTCCACCGAACCGGCCGTTGGAAATAGAGGCATGGTGAGTTCGGCCCATCCTATGGCTACCGAGGCGGGACTGGATATACTCGATGCAGGGGGTAATGCTTTCGATGCGGCCGTAGCCGTGGCAGCGGTTCTGAATGTGGTCGAACCGGCCAATTCAGGCATGGGTGGAAACGGAACGATCGTTGTCTACGATGCAGAGAGGGGCCAGGCCCGCTTTCTCAACCCCAGCAGTCGAATTCCCCGCAGTGTCGATTCCGATGTGTATCGAGCCCCGACACCCAATTATCAGGCGAACCGGCGGGGGGCCAAGGCCGTCTCCACGCCGGGAAATGTGCATGCCTGGGAAGCCATGTCCCGGGAATACGGTAAACTCGAATGGGCGGCGCTTTTTAATCCGGCCATACGGGCAGCAGAGGAGGGATTCGAGATCGGTACGGGCTTTGCCAATTTCATCAGCAGGGTGTTTCCCGCATTTCCAGAGTATGCTCAGGGCTTTTATGGAAATGACGGCATTCCGCTTTCAGAAGGAGAACTTCTTATCCAAAAGGACCTCGCCCGTTCATTTCGACTCATTGCCCGGCAGGGTGCTTCTGTCTTTTATGGGGGAGAAATCGGTCAGGCCATCGATAAGGCCATGCGGGAAGCGGGCGGATTTCTATCCATCGATGATTTACGGACGGATGAAGCCGAATGGTGGGAGCCCATCCGCATCGATTACCATGGCTTTGAGGTCATCACGGCCTCCCCACCGTCCACGGCCTTTCCCTCCCTCATCCGGTTGGGGATGATGAGCCGGTTTGACAATCAGCAGCTCGGGCATAATACGGTGGAATATCTCCATCGGTTTGCCGAAGTCACGAAACATGCCTTCTGCTGCCGCCTGGCCTACGCAGGAGATCCGGATTTCATACCGCCTCCTTTAGGTCGTCTGCTATCCGAACCATACTGGGAAGAAGAGGTCAGGAAAATCGATTTGGAAAAGGCGAAATCCTTCGAGTATCCGGGAATCGTCCAGACCCAGGCTCGACATACGACTCATTTTGTCGTGGCCGATCGATGGGGCAATATCGTTTGCGCTACCCAGACACTGGGAAATGCTTTCGGCAGCCGGATCATGCCCGAAGGCACGGGTATCTGGCTAAACAACTCTCTGGCCTACTGCACTTTTGAACCCAGGGGCAATCCCATGGATGCCCACGCGGGTCACCACAAGCTGTCCGGGGACTGTCCCACGCTGATCATGAAGGACGGCAGACCGTGGGTCGCCATCGGGACACCCGGCGGACACACCATCGGTCAGACCGTTCCCCAGATGGTGATGAATCTGATCGATTTTGAAATGAACGTTCAGCAGGCCATCGGCGCGCCACGGGTCAGCTTCGTGGAGCCGGATTTTCTTTTCATGGAAGGGGACATCCCGGAGTCGGTTCGAGAGGATCTGAAGCGAATGGGCCATCAGGTCCGAGAAAGCCGCGGTCTTGGCAACGCACACGGACTATCCATTGAGTACAATGCCAGAGGGAAGCCGATTCGATTTACCGGAGGTGCCGATCCCCGGGGCAGGGGATTGGCCAAGGGATTATGAACTTCAGACCGAGTGGTCACATGGATTGGATAAACGTTTTTTCATTTCTTAAAACGGGAGTTGTGAGCATGAAAAAGTCAATTTTTTTCAAGAGTCTGGTGTTATTTTATTTCATCATGATGTCGACGGCAATCGTCTACGCATGTACCAGTATACTCGTTTCCAAAGGAGCCTCAAAGGATGGATCGGTCATGATTACCTATGCCTGTGATGCAGAATTTGTCGCACGGTTGCGTTACATACCTGCTCAGGATCATGGTCAGAATGCATTCGTCGAGATCCGAAGGAGAGACGGCAGTGTGTTCAAAATCGAACAGGTCTCCCACACTTTCGCCGTTGTAGGGAATATCAACGAACATCAGGTTGCCATTGGTGAGACCACAACCAGCGGCCGAAGAGAGCTCAGGAATCCAGATGGATTGTTGGGCTATGGTCATCTCATGGAACTCATGCTGCAACGGGCGAAAACAGCGAGAGAAGGGATTCAAATTATTGTGGACCTGGTCAATGAGTATGGCTATGCCAGTTCCATGGAGGCCTTTTCCATCTCAGATCCCAACGAAGCCTGGTTCATGGAAATCATCGGCAAAGGTGCCGGTGTTAAGGGAGCGATCTGGGTCGCATTGCGAGTTCCCGATGGCTATGTCTCATGCCACGCAAATCTTTCCCGTATTGGGGAAATCCCATTCAAAGACAAGAAAAACTGTATGTATTCGGAGGATGTGGTTTCTTTTGCCGTCGAAAAGGGATACTACGATCCCGATTCAGGTCAACCCTTTCGCTTCAATCTGGCCTATTGTCCGCCCACGCCCGGCAGTTTGCATTCCTGTGCCACCCGTGTGTGGTCCATTTTACGCCGATGTGCTCCTTCATTGAATTTATCACCGGACTACCATCGAGGCGTGGAAGGTGCAGAACCCTATCCCTTGTGGGTGAAGCCTGAAGAGAAATTAGGAGTGGAAGACGTCATGGCCCTGGTGCGCGATCATTACGAGGGAACCGATTACGACATGACCCAGGGCATCGATGCCGGTCCATTTGGTTCACCCTATCGCTGGAGAGGCCTCACGTGGGAGGTCGACGGTGAAAAATGCATCTGGGAACGTCCCATTGCCACTCAACAGACGGCTTATTCTTTCATTTCTCAGTCCCGTTCCGGGCTGCCGAATCCCATTGGTGGAATCCACTGGCACGGTGTGGATGATGCCAATACCACCTGTTTCGTACCCTTCTACTGCTGTGTGGACGAAGTACCGGAAACCTATCAAATGGGCGATTTACAAAAATTTTCCTGGGATTCGGCCTGGTGGATTTTCAATTTTGTTGCGAACTTTGCCAATTTAAAGTATTCGTACATGATTCAGGACATCCGGAAAGTCCAGAATGATTTAGAGGGTATCGCCCTGGGTTCTCAGTCGGCCGTCGAGAAAGCCGCCCTGGATCTATACGAAACCGATCCGGAGCTCATGAAACGGTACCTGACGAACTACTGTAACGGCCATGCGGAATCGGTGGTCAAAGAATGGATTGAATTGGGTGAGGCGCTCATCACGAAATACAATGACGGCTACGTGAAAGATGAAAGGGGACGGCCCCGTGGTGTGGGTTATCCCGAATCCTGGTTGAGGAAGGTGCTGCGGGCCCGGCCCGAGCAGTTTAAATTGAAACAGTGGGAAGCACATAAACTGCCGTATTAAACGCGGAAAAGAAATGAGGTTGGCTTGCGTAGGAAACAATTTGGCGTGAAATTGTTTCCAATGATAAACAATTACGAGTCCAATTAGTTTTTAGAAAAAAATAAACCTTGTAATATTACAATTTTTTAG
>CAZYTI010000633.1:0-3582 GCA_964650065.1 uncultured bacterium | reverse complement strand
ACTCCATCGGCATAAAAGGAAAGACCCGAAGGATCGGTATCCGCCGCGATGGTTATATACTGCGGCACCTCCTCCCGGTTCGAAATCTGGAGTGGTGTGAAATGATTTTGAAAAATTTCCTGTGCCTGGATGGTATCCAAGTTTGTGGGGATATAGTAGGATACCGTATAATAATCAATTCCACCTTTAATACTCTCGCCATCGACTTTGATTCCTGTATCCCCATACGATTTTTTATCACCCGTATCTCCACTACTGGACCATAGAGCCAAATCCTGGAAGAAAAACCGATGGGCATCGCCGATGGGATTACCCCTCAAGTCCATCAAGGTGAGGATGGAACCATTCCGGATTTGGGCTCCATCGTACTCCGGATCCGCCACGACGAGATACCAGCTTCTTCCTGGCCAATCGAGCTGATCATTGTAAACACTCAGGAGTCCATCAATCCGAATACCCTCGGGATTGTATGGATTGTAAAGGATCATGCCAACACTGTTTTCACTGTGATCGGTAGAGAATCTCACTTCCTTAATATCCCCCACGCCAATATTGGGTATTTCAAATTCATCGACCCCAAACTCCATATAAGTCGGATAGAATGTGGTTGTGAACGGAAAGTCATATTGAACTCCAATCCCGGGAGCATCCATCTCTGCCCCTAAAATCATCCTGCGATGTAGCCTGACGACACTCCCAGGAACGGCATCTACCTGTTTGAGACGGACACTCACATGTAACGATACGCCCAATGCAATTTCAATATTTTGATTCATCTCCTCTTTAATCACAAACTCCGTCTTCCCCAATACACCGAGATCGATTTTAACCTTTAAGCGCAGTTTTTGCCGATCAATAAGATCTTTGGCATCTTCACCAGCCAAAGATCTTAAGGAGAGATATTCCTGAAATCCACTGGCACCATGTGCTATTGTGAACGTATCTGTCTCCAGGAGATCCTCGTCCGGAAAGTATTCAATATATTCCCTTATGGCAAGGGGAAGGGTCGATGAAAGATAAACGGTCACCCAGCCTTTCGCTTCCGGATCGATCGGATCGCTTACCATAATTTGATTGCGGGAATTTCTCCGTGCTTCATCATCAACAATCCAGAGATCGATGGGAACAGAATCACCCAAATCCTTGGCCAAGAAAACGACCTCATCATTTTCATCAAAAATGCCATTTTTCTCCCCAAAATATGTCGTTCCGCCATCCAGCTCATCCACCTGAAAGGGAATCGGTTCCCACAAGTCAAAAACCTTTAAGTACCGATACACACGAATCCGACTCACCGGCTCGCCCAGGAAAGGGATCAATCCTGATCCTTTTAAAATGATCGCATCGTGGACCCTCTCAATGGTATTCACCTCCTGTGCCACGATGCCTCGTGATGGTAAGTACAATGCGGTGAAGAGAATAAGACCGATCCGCACGATTCCTTTCAGGTCCAATTTCATGATTCATTTTCCTCTAGGCATACTATTCAGGGTGTCAATCTATGCGTCATACGGGGGAAAGGGATCGTCTCTCGTACATGGGGAAGCTTGCAGATCCACGCCACTGTACGTTCGATCCCCAGTCCGAATCCGGAATGAGGAACACTTCCATACTTGCGTAAATCCAGATACCAATTGAAGGCTTCCATGGGTAAGTCATGTTCTTTTATCCTGGACAATAACGAATCCAAATCATCTTCCCTTTGTCCGCCACCGATGATCTCACCGTATCCCTCCGGAGCCAGCAAATCCACTCCCAGGGCCTTACTGTCATCCTCCGGATCCCGTTTCATATAGAATGCCTTAATAGCCGCAGGATACCGATGTACCAGCAGCGGTTTTTCGAACTGTCCCGAGATAACCGTTTCATCGCCCCCGCCGAAATCATTGCCATTCTCAAAGTCAACACCCTTTTCGTGGAGAATTTTCACCGCATCGTCATAGGAGATCCTGGGAAACGGGGTGGTCACCTTCTCTAACGGGGCCGTATCCCTCTCCAGTTTCTTCAATTCTTCCTGTCGGTTCTCCAACACCCTCTGTACGATAAAAGCGACGAAATCTTCGGCCAATTTCATATTGTCGTTCAAATCCGCATAGGCCACTTCAGGTTCGACCATCCAGAATTCGGTCAAATGGCGTCGGGTCTTTGACTTCTCCGCCCTGAATGTGGGACCAAAGCAGTAAACTTTCCCCAAAGCACCTATGGATGCTTCACTGTAAAGCTGGCCACTCTGGGCGAGGTATGCTTTCTCTCCGAAATAATCGGTCTCGAAGAGGGTCGTCGTTCCTTCACAGGCGGCAGGCGTGAAAATGGGCGTGTCCACCAGAGTGAAACCACGTCCATCATAAAAATCCCGACAGGCTTTAATAATCTCGTGACGAATCTTCAGTATAGCGACCTGCCTGGAAGAACGAAGCCACAGATGACGATGATCCATTAAAAAAGCCGTACCATGCTCTTTCGGAGTAATGGGATAGTCCTTGGCGAGCTGGTAAATTTCTACTTCTTTAATCTGGATTTCGTACCCTCCGGGAGCCCGTTTATCCGGTGAAATGATACCCGTAACAGAAAGGGAGGATTCCTGGGTTACTTCTTCGGATGAGGTAAATGTACCCTCGGTCACGTCCGCCTTGGATACGACGCCCTGTATCATCCCGGTCCCATCCCGTATCAAGAGAAACCACAGTTTGCCACTGGACCGTTTATTGTACAACCAGCCCCGTATGGTGACTTCCTTCCCTTCATGCTGGGCAACATCTGAAATATAAACTTTTTCCATGGATTATCCTTTTTAATACTTATTACCTTGATAATATAGAATTTTCACTTGCCTATTGTACTTGAAACAAGCGTTTAGCATTTAGGCGTTCGCTGTTAGCTTTGTCATTTCAATAAATTATATCCGATTTTTATTTCCACCTAATGGGTGAAAAATTAATACACTTTTAATTTATTATTTTTTAAAAAAGCTAATAGCTAATATCTAACACCTAATCGCTACATTTAGGTTGTGTCACCCCCAATCCTCCGACTTGGGATCTCTTGTCATCAAATCATAAACCGCTTTTTTAGGTTGTTTATTCTTGAAAAGGACGCGAAAGACTTCATGGGTAATGGGCATGTCCACCTTATACTTAATCGAAAGATCATAGGCCGACTGGGTTGTCCTCACGCCTTCTGCTACCATTACCATATTGTCCAACACATCCTGGAGCGTTTTCCCCTTGCCGATTTCCTCACCCAGATATCGATTCCGGCTGTGACGACTCATACAGGTCACGATCAGATCACCCATTCCCGACAAACCGGCGAACGTCAGGGGATTCGCACCCATGGCAGTCCCGAGTCGGGTGAGTTCGACGATTCCCCGATCCATGAGTGCCGCTTTCGTATTATCCCCAAAACCCACACCATCACAAATACCGGCTGCAATGGCAATAATATTTTTAAGAGCACCTCCCAACTCCACACCCACAATATCTTTATTGGAATAAACACGAAACACAGGACTCATAAAAGCATCCTGAATCAGCTTCGATGCACCCATGTTAACCGAGGCCGCTACCACGACAGTGGGGATTT
>CAZYTI010000632.1:0-3583 GCA_964650065.1 uncultured bacterium | reverse complement strand
ATAACTGCTCCGATATAAGTTGGAATTCCTTTAATTTTTCGACCCTCTGGAAATATGTTTTTATATTCCCAACCTTCATTTTCAACTAAATCTTCCAATACATCTTTTGAAGTAATCAATAAGTCAACATGATGCCCATGACTCTTCAAAGCATTAATATCGGTGGGAAAATTGAGCTCGTCCGCCAGGATTTTTCTTCTTTTTCCCTGAGGATTGTAAAAACTGCTGATTAGAGAATGAATATTCAAGGTTGTGGTCCCCGTGGCCACGACCTCTTCCGCCTCAGCACCCACGATCTCCGAAACCATAGCGCCCAATCGTTCCGCATAAGTGAACCACGGATATTTTCCTTCCAACCATCCCCGGATCCCCAACGTCTTCCACTCATGGAGTACTCTCTGAAGAGCCTGTTCGGCCTCGATGGAAAGCAGCCCCAATGAATTTCCATCCATATAGATAACATTTGGGGGAATCTGAAATCGATGACGAAATTCTCTTAAGGGATCGGCATTATCCTGGTCTCTGGCATAATTTTCACTGGGTTCGAAAAGGTCCGTCGTCTTTTTATGATTCTTCATCACCAGTCTCATTTTTTCGGAACAGGTGCATCCACTCATCCAATTCATCATCGCTCATGGGATAATCGAATTTTTTTTCTGCCTCATTTTTAGGTCTGTCCGACATCTCATGGACGAATTGGCTCGAAGAGACTGCTTTGACACCGCACAGACGTGCAAAATCGACAATTTCGCGATCTGATGAGACAACAACGAGACCTTCATCACTGTGGTTTTCTATCATCCGTTTGATCAACGGATCGGCTTTCTCTGGTGGCTTGGAATAAATCACCTCTATCCCCAATCTCCTCCCCGGTTCAGACAGTACCCGGCCGTCACCATCAAATACCACGACGGCCTTAAGCCGGTTCTCACCAATATATAATCCGATTCGATCCAGGAGTCCTTGTCGGGCACCCTCAAGGTCCCGCTCCAGGATCCTTCTCAATTCCGGAAATTGATATACGAGATTGTATCCATCAATAATATATTTCCGCATCACTCTAACTCCTTGGCCTTTCAGTGAATACATCGAGCATTGCGGTGAATCATCTCAACAGCATTTAAGTGATATGATCGTTTTCGATTGACAGGATAGGGTCTATATTCTGTTCACGGTATTTGAAAACATCAATTTCCGGAATGTTTAATGATGCCTTCGTACACAATCTGAACGGAACCAGCAAGATATACTTTCTCCCATGTCTCATCGAACCGAATCATGAGATCCCCGCCTCTGTTGGAAACCATTAGGGGTGAGACGTATCCAAAATGATGGGAGGATATTAAAGCCGAAGCCACTGATCCTGTGCCACATGACAATGTCTCCTCTTCGACACCCCTCTCATACGTCCGAATCCGAATGCGCTTTTGCCCGGAAAGTTGAACAAAATTGACGTTTGTCCCCCGGGGGAAAGCAGCGTGGTGTCTATAATAGGATCCCAGGCTTCCCACATCCACAGCATCGACATCTTTGACAAAAATCACATAGTGGGGTACACCGGTATCGATAAAACCACCTTCATCAAACTCAGATTCCTGGAGAATGTTCAATTGGGATTTGAAACCATGGGGTCGAATCATCTCCAATGTAACCCGGCTATTTTCGATATCCACACGATGAACACCGTCCAGAGCCTCCAGTGTAAAATGATTATCCGTAACGATCTGCTTCTTCCATGAGAAATATCCTGCGCATCGTGCCCCATTCCCACACATGGTCGATTCATTACCATCCCTGTTGAAATAACGCATTCGGACCGGTGCGGAATCTCCCTGCTCTATCAGGAGAATACCGTCTGCTCCCACAGATGTCCGCCTCTGGCAAATTTCTGAAAAAAATTGTGCCTCGTCACCGGAAAAAATATGAGAGCGATTATCAAAAACGATAAAATCATTCCCCGTGCCAGCCATTTTCGTGAAGCCTATTTCTTTACAATTGCTTTTCATTGCTCATCATATTACGAATTTTATCTATGGTCCATAACTGTTTGAGACCTTCATAAAACTTCGTCAGCGGGAATCCCACCACATTGTAAAAGCATCCTTCGATCCGATCCACAAAAAGACCGCTTCGATCTTGAATCCCATACCCCCCTGCCTTATCCAGGGGTCCTCCCGACTCCACGTAGTCGTCTATCTCCCAAGATTCCAGAGTACGAAAAGTAACAGTGGTCCGCTCCACATCAGACAGTTGCTTCCCTCGGACCTGGAGAAGCGTAAATCCAGTAAACACCTCATGGGTCTTACCCGACAATTTCTGAAGCATCTCTCTGGCTTCGTGATTATCTTTGGGTTTTCCTAAAATTTCTCTATTGATATATACAATTGTATCTGCGGCAATAATAAGGCCTTCTACAATATCATGGACGACAGCCTCGGCTTTCAATTTCGAAAGGGCAACAACCCGCTGCACCGGGTCTAAGAGAATGCATGATTCTTCAGAAATCTCTCCTGAGATGACTTCAAATGGAATGCCCATTTGTTGCAGAAGCGCCGCACGCCGGGGAGATTTTGAAGCTAAAATGATTCGTGAAGGGGATGTCATTTATCGGAATCCACGATGAGCGTCACCGGGCCTTCGTTGTGAATTTCCACCACCATTCTGGCCGCAAATACGCCAGTCTCCACCTTTAAATTTTTATTGCGAAGCATTTCGACAAACCGATCGTACAGTCGTTCCGCTTCTTCCGGACTGGCTGCCGCTGTGAAACTGGGCCTCCTTCCTTTTCGGCAGTCTCCATACAGGGTAAACTGAGAGACCACGAGAATGTCTCCCCCGATGTCCATCAAAGAATGGTGAAACTTGCCCTCATCGTTTTCGAAAATCCTGAGATGAACACATTTCTCTGCCAACCAATCAACCTCCCGCTCCGTATCTCCTTCCCTGACACCCAACAGGATAACAATCCCTCGTTCGATTCGACCCACGATTTGTTCATCCGCTGTGACGCTTGCTCGACCAACCCGCTGAACGACTGCTCGCATTTTATTTCCCTAAATATACGGCCATTAGACCAATGAACATATCCAGTTTCATGAGCAGAGATAACCTGCCGAAATTGACAGATACAGGATTCGTCCACATCGAAATGATCACATAGACCAGGAAGAAATCGACGCCCACGACCACCACAATGAGATAGGGCAAGGAAAAAATATTGACAAAATACGGGATCAACGTGAGACACAACAGTATGACCAACACAGTGGTTGTCAGGATCATGGCGGACTTTAAACCGAATTGGATGGGAAGGGTCTGGATAGCCTGGGCTCTGTCTCCCTCCATATCCTCCATATCCTTGATGATTTCCCTGCCTAAATGGAAAAAGAAAGCAAAACATCCCACGATCAATGCCGAACCCAGTCGGTTGACTGCCAAGCCCCCGAATACAAACGCCAGGCCTGTAACCAATGCAACCGTTAAATTGCCCCACAGTACGGTCCGTTTGAGTTTGTAACTATACAGATAGAGCAAAAGAGATGAACTCAGGGCTATTATAAATCCCAAGAAATGGATCAAAACG
>CAZYTI010000631.1:0-3590 GCA_964650065.1 uncultured bacterium | reverse complement strand
AAAGAGATTAATGCTCTGCCGGTGAAATTTCGGGAAGTGATCATTTTAAGAGATGTTCAGGAATTTTCATATGAGGAGATCAGCAAAATTTTACACATACCCATTGGAACGGTAAAATCGAGAGTCAATAGAGGACGACTGAGACTACAAAAGAAACTCAAACCTCTATTGGAAAGATAATGTGGAGGAACGTGCATGAAACCTTGTCAAAGGTTTAAAGAGAGTATATTTCAGCTCTTTGATGAAACGCTGGACATTCGTGGGAGGAAAGAATTGGAGCACCATTTAAAAACATGTGCTCCGTGTAGTCGTTTTTTAGATCGAATGCGTTCACTCCGGTCTCATCTTCGCGCGCTTCCGCCCATCGAGGTCTCAGAGAATTTTCATATCCTTGTCCGGGAACGTATCCGCAGGGATATGGCCAGAACGGGCGGTAGACATTCCACAGTCTCAATATCCAGACGTTTGATCCCTGTCTTTGGCTTGACGGTTCTTCTGGTCATGGTGAGCATCTGGACCCTGGATCGGCGATCCATACCGGTCAACACACTCGGTAATCCCATTGGAGAATATCGATCTGCTTCCCCTCATAACAGGGGCTTTGACGGTCAAATTCAGTATGTCATCGATGAGTATCCCAACACAATCTCGGTGTCACGTCAGGATATTGGGCGTATACCCAGAAGGACTCCCGGAGATTCGGTTCTGCTGAATGAAAACGTGGATCGACTCCGAAATCGCTTGACTCCTGTGAGTTTTTAGAAGGTGGTGATGATCCAGCGAAATTGGTCCGTTTTTCTACCCTGGTTGACTTTTATCAGGTTAACACTGAGTACCGAGGTACCGGCTCAAGAAATACTTCGATCATCTCATCCCCAGGGTTTTGAAACGGCCAGGCAGGTCAAGAATGTCGAGCCATCCGTGGTCAGTATCAGAACATGGGTATCGGAATCGGACTCGGAATTTGGACAGGACTATTTCCGTGTGGGCACCGGTTTTATCTACAATACGGATGGGTATATTATTACGAGAGGAAGTGTCATTGCAGGGGGAGATAGTATCATCGTCACTCTAACGGATGGTCGGCAGCGTGGTGCCTGGACCGTTCATCTTGATGAAGTGACTGAGATGGCGTTGTTAAAAATATCGATTGATGAACTTTTACCCATTCCCATGGGTAAAAGTTCAAAGTTGGTGGAAAAATCACAGATCACCGTCATAGGCAATTCTTTAGGTGTTTTTCCTTCTGTGACATTAGGTGTCTATTTGGGAAGACGGACCGACGGTATGCTGAGATTGGGCATCATGGTACCACCGGGGAATAGTGGAAGCCCGGTATTGGATGATCAAGGTCGTCTGGTCGGTGTTTTGGCAGGACGCGTGCTGGATGACCAGAGTTCGGATGAGAGAATCGGCAAAGTGGGAATTGCACTTCCTGTGGAAAGCGTCAAAAAAATGGTTGATGAAGTATTTATGCATCGTGAAGAAGAGAAAGGATGGATCGGCATAACCGCCCTGGATCTGGGGGCGAGTCATTTTGGCAATGGCGTACGTGTGGTGAAACTTGCGTCCGGTGGACCGGCGGAACGGGGAGGCATCTGCGTCGGTGATACGATCATCGGTTTTGAAGATCGGTCTGTCCGATATACACATGAATTAGCGAAATGGGTCAAATTGAGCGCGCCCGATCGGCAGGTGGTTTTTACGATTATCATAGGAGGAAAAGAGGTCGATCATACGGTTCGGGTGGACAATAAACCCTGGATGAATACACGGAGAAAAAGTCAACGATAAATCGTGACAACATCATTCATTTTTACCCAAACAAGGAAGTCCCGAGACTGGATTATCGTTTTCGGACTTTTTTTTATTGACTTTACCATCTTTTTTTTTAAATTATAAATAGCTCATTTTTATAAATGGGGAACATTGGAGGATAATTGAGAATTCAGCCCAGAGGAATTTCATCATTGTTGGTGTTTATACTTCTCCTCTTGACCACAGGTTTTGGATTTTTCCTGCCTGTGGGCAGTGGGAATTGGCTGGGATTATTCATCAAGGTTATCCTGTTTATCCTTATTTTCTTAATTCTATATCCTTTTTTCTTTGAGGCCGAAAGCCTTAAAATCAGAATCAAGAAGTCCGGGCCTGTCGAGGAAGAACTTTCAGTTGATGAAGATACAGGAGAAACGGCCCGGGAAAGGGAATGGAAAGGTTTCGGGGAGACTTTTCGGAGGTATACTGAAGACTTTCTCACGGTTATTCGGAGTGCAGTTGTCGCTTCAAATGTGGGATTGTATTTGCAGAAGGGGAAAGAGGGATTAGAATTTCATGCAGGAGAAAGCGAAGCGGGACGCTGGGATCGCCATGTATTGATCGATGATGGAAGCATCATCGATCATGTGGCCAAAGACAAAGTCCCGGTTCTTGAGGGAAACCTTCCCATTGGAACGGTGTTGGATGGATTGCCCGGTTTAGAGATACGCTCAATCTTAGGCGTCCCCTTGATGTGGGAGGGAGAATTGGTGGGTGTACTGGCCCTGGGTGGTGAAGCCACCGAGAGTTTTGGTGCAGAGGATCAGGAGTTTTTAGTCAAATGTGGCGGATTGATCACGAAGGTGATGGCCGCTTGCCACAGGGGTATACGATGGGAAATGGAACAGGAGGTTTATGCGGTTCATCTCGAATTGGAAACCATGTTGGCACAGGTGGAAGATGAGGAGAGTGCCGTTTCTGTTTTTGCTGAGCTGATAAAGAGTTTGTTTCCTTTTGATCGATTGACCCTGTGCGTCAAGGATGGGGAAGAGGGAATCATTCGCAATGTGATCGGGCAGATTGACAATCTGGATACGGGGCTGCGTTTTTCGTTGAGTGAGGGATTAAACGGATGGGTCTTGAACAAGAATTCGGCGATGCTCATCGCCGATATTGAGAGAGGGGATTATATCCGTCCGCGATATTTCAGAGAAGAAAATTCCAAGCATGGTTTGAGGTCCTTTTTAGGAATTCCCATGGGCAGGGGGAAAGAGGTCTGGGGTTGTCTCAGCCTCGAAAGTCGTGCGGTCGATCAATACAGTGAAAAAGGAAAAGACGTGCTGTCTTTATTGGCCGATAACCTGTATATTATTTTGGAACGGTTTCAACTGTTGAATCATCTACGAGAATTGGGTACGAGCTGTAGTAGTAAACCGCAGTCGAAATTTATTTTGGATTAAAAAAAATACTATTGGAGGAGCATAAATGGCGAAAGTGAAATCTTTTGCAGACAAGGTCGCGAAGGCAGGTTTAGATTTGACCACGCATTGTCCGACCTGTGGTGAGACGATCAGTACCATAAAATTGGTGACTTCAGAACGTTCGGAAAAAACGGGTGCCTGGCGTTTTAACAAGAAATTTGTAGGTATCTGTAAATGTAATGAGAAAGAGATTACCGGCTAGATCACCTGTTGGTGTTTTCTGATTCGGTAAATTCTATTCAACGGGATAGACAGGTTCTGAGGATTTGGAAATTGTCTATCCTTTGTTTTATGCGCATGAAGAAAAAGGTTATCATTCTGGCGACATGGAATCCTTCTAAAGTGAAGGAAATC
>CAZYTI010000630.1:0-3590 GCA_964650065.1 uncultured bacterium | reverse complement strand
AAGACCTATGATGGCGGGGAATCATGGAAAGTGTTACCTAGTGGAACGCTGTATACCTTGAACTCAGTCTATTTTGTGGATGAGTACACGGGATGGACCGTCGGCAACATGGATGCGATTCTCAATACAAGTATCGGCGGAGAAACTTCTGTAAAAGAGTTTTCATCTAGCGAATCCCAGATTCCGGATCAGAATGTTCTGTATCAGAATTTTCCAAATCCGTTTAATGCATCCACAAAAATTCGCTTTCAATTGAGAAAATCAGATAAAGTTATTTTAAAAGTGTACAACCTTCTTGGAAAGGAGATTGACACATTAATACAAGGGCAGCGACCTGCCGGAATCTATGAAGTCATATGGACCGCGGAAGGCATACCCAGTGGTATATATCTGTATCGTTTGCAAGCTGGACATTTTGTGGAAACGAGGAAATTCATTTTGCAAAAATAAGTACCAATGCATGGAAAAAGAAAGCAAAGCCCGTATTTACAGGCACTGACAGCGTCATCAGTCCGGGGCATGCAGCCTTTGTAAAATCACCCGACAGCACAGAAGATTGGATCGTCTACCATGCGGCCAAACACCCCGGTGCCGATCCGTATGCAGCCTTTCACCTGGGACGACCGGGACAATCCTAATTTCGGTGATCCCATCCCAGAAGGCGTTGTGATACCTTCGCCTTCCAACTACAAATATCCCGAAAATTGACATAAAAAACCTTCCAAAAACATTCATTCTTGCTTTCATAAATCAAAAATATTTCATATATTAATCAGTAAACCAAATGATCTATTTTTTTTTGGCAAGAGCAATTTGAATCTGAGAATGTAATTGATAAGTTTTGCATAGGAGGATCGTGTCAGAAGGTCAAAAAAAAGCCGTATCCATGTTCAAAGAGGGACATTCCTGTTCCCAGTCCATATTCGCTGCCTTTGCACCTCAATTGGGTTTAGATGAAAAAACGGCTTTAAAAATTGCCTGCCCCTTCGGAGGCGGCATGGCCCGAATGGGTGACACGTGTGGTGCTGTGACCGGGGCATTCATGGTCATAGGACTCAAACACGGCCGTGTAGATCCTGAAGATGAAGCAGCAAAGGAAAAAACATACGCCCTCATCAATCGATTCGTGGAACGATTCAAATCCCGAAACACGCACATCGCATGCCGCGATTTATTGGGCTATAATATCGGCAATCCCAAAGAGCATGAAATCATCGAAGAAAAAGGGCTATTCGACACATTATGCCCCAGACTCGTTCAAGATGCAACAGAAATATTGGATGAACTTATTCAATAGTTTATTTTTTTTCATGAGTATATTTTCTTTGAAAATACAATAAATACATTTACAGAGATTAAAATTGTCTGAAAGTAAAAAATTAAGAGGTATAATATGAAAGAAAAAGTTGAAGCAGCTCTGGAGAAAATCAGACCATCCCTCCAAGCCGACGGCGGCGATGTGGAATTTGTCGATTACGAAGACGGTGTCGTGAAAGTACGTCTTCAAGGGGCCTGCTGCGGATGTCCCATGTCTCAAATGACACTCAAGAATGGCATTGAGCGACTGCTCAAAGAAGAAGTCCCTGAGATCGCATCCGTAGAGTCTGTGGATTAATTTCAATCGATCCAATTCATCATAAATCAGTCTTCCTGTGCTGAGAAATTCAACGTAGCGATAATAAAAAAATTAAGCGTCCCCTTCTACCGCATGCCTTCGGGAGGGGACATTATCCATTTAATTCAAAACGAATCCCCTTCCCCAACAATTGAGGACTCTAAATGAAAACACCCAAACCATCCATCGGAAACCCAAAATCCCGCTTACAGACTCTGTATTGGTTTATGGGATTGACGATTGCGACTCTTTTCATCGGTTGTCGAATGGCTCGTATGGCCATACCCGAGCCCCTGATGACCGAGGCCGTTGAAATGACAGTTGAAGGTCGACAAAAATTTACATTTAAGGAATCGCTCACCTTCGGCCCTTATCGGGTTACGGATGTGGATCGTAGCTGGACCAAAACCAGTTCCTGGGGAGGACAGTGGTTCAGCAATTCCAAGGCAAAACAGAGTTACGAATTCACCCTCAGAGATTCCAATACGCCCATATGGGAGGCGCAATGCGCCACGGGTGTTGATGAAAGGGAATTAAATTTCAATAATTTCCTGGGTGGCCAGTTGGAAATCACATCCGCATCCATCTATTTTGCCTGCGCATTCTTGGAGAAGCAAGAAAGGAAACGATGGCGCCTCGTGATGAGCCAATCCCCATCCGAAATGGTCATGGATGGCGTCCTGACCGATGGTCAGACCAGAATCAATGTCAAAGGCTCCCAGAAACTACAGGGCAGTCCTATTCCTCTTTCCGATCCCACGGGATATGAATTCGAACTCAGGGGACATATTGTCGGTGCTGTGGAGGTCATCAATAAAGGCAGCGTCTGGCTCCATCCGTCCATCGAGCCGGAAATTCGTTCGGCTCTGGCTACAGCTTCTTCAGCATTACTCTTATACAGGGCTATCCATGAAAAGTAACTGGATCGGCTGGGTAAAACGCCTGCAATCCATTGCCCGGAGCGGACTGACCTATTCTGAGAATGATTACGATTTAGAGAGGTACAGACAAATAAACGAAGTCATCGCAGAAATTTTACACCATCACACCAATCACGATATGGACCGGATCAACGACTTCTTATCCAAGGAGGAAGGTTATTTAACGCCAAAGGTGGATGTTCGAGGCGTCGTTTTCCAATGCGACAAGATCCTCCTGGTGAAAGAACGTTCCGATGGTAAATGGACCCTTCCAGGTGGCTGGGCCGATGTGTGCACCACCCCCGCCGAAAATGTGGTCCGGGAAGTATATGAAGAATCAGGTTTTAAAACCCAGGCGGTAAAAGTAATGGCCATTTATGACCGGGACATTCATCCCCATGTTCCCCCTTTTCCTTATCATGTGTACAAAATCTTTTTCCTGTGTAACGTGGTGGGAGGTTCGCCTCAAAAAGGATTAGAAACCGAAAAGGTCGATTTCTTCGGCGAATCCGAAATCCCGGAACTCTCCATGTCGAGAGTCACACCAGAACAAATTACACGAATGTTTGAACATTATCGAAATGCAAAATTACAAACGGATTTTGATTAAGTAAGGCTTACATAATTGATACCAGTCAATTTCGAGTTAGAGTTATCATTCATATATAGATCAGCTATAGATCAGCATCCTAACCCATTCATTTTTCTATTGAAAAATGACAATAATATTCGTATACTACTTGTAGTATTTAATACAAGTAGGAGGTTAAAATGGGTGTTATGAGTATCCGTATAGATGATCAAAAAAGAAAACTATTAAAAGTCATCGCTTCCCTTGAAGGGAAATCGATGGGAGGGATTGTTACAGAATTAATTGAAGAATACATAAATAGAAATAAAAATAAAATTATAAAACTTTCAGAGAAAGAAAATATTATGGATATTATGAAAATATCTGAAAGCTCATTTGCAGAATGGGATAATGACGAAGATGAAATCTACAACGACTTATAACAAATGGGAAATCATTCTGGTTCCTTTTCCCTTTACCAATT
>CAZYTI010000629.1:0-3600 GCA_964650065.1 uncultured bacterium | reverse complement strand
AATAAGGCCTGATCCTGTCACCAAACTCGGCCTTCAATAAAATGGGTATTTCCAGGTAAGCTGTCTTAAACGTTAGATCGATGCCGGACGACGCCAGATTGAGGGGAATATCTTCGGATACGATCGGAGCCAAATCGGTCGCGACCATACCCCCCTGTTGTAGATACATGGGTTCGAGATGGAGAAACAGGATTTTATATAGATGCACATCTACAACACCTCCAACCCCATAAACCGTGATTCCGGATATGTCAATTGAGATACCTTCATCAAACTCGAATATATCGGATTCCAGATTGGCAAAATTCAATCCTCCAATCGTGCCCACCTGGATTTTCTGTGCATTCACGGCACTGGTCAGACTAAATATGATGAGCATAATAAAAATGGTTTTTAGCCGGTTCATTTCCATTCCCCTTTCTCAATCTTTGGTTGTTGATTGCGCGGACTTCACTCCAAAGACAACCGATAATCGAATTGGGGTGACAGAGAAACAAAAAATCCCGGTTGTTTCCGAGGATTCTTTTCCCTCCGTCCCAAGTTGCACTTGGGGCGGAAATAAAATTGGAAGCTAAGCTTCCAGAGCTAGCATAATAGACGTGCCCGGTCCCGACATTAAAATGTCGGGGCCGGGCACGTTACAATTCTAAATTTACAAAAAAGAATCACGGGGATGAAATCGAGAGAATAAATACCAACGTTATTTCTTAGTGGAAAAAGTAATCTGATTGCCTTTCTGCTCATAATCAAAATCATTCATCATGGCAATCACTTCTAAAATATCTTCAATTGGCCTGTTATCGACAAAAATAGTAATCAGATGAGACCCATATGATTTATCCATAAGTGTGAACTCAAGACCGTACCATCTTTCTAATTGATCCAAAACCTCACGTAACGGCGTCGATTTAAATACCATTTTTCGTTCGATCCATCCTAGAAAGTCAGTCAAAATGACATCTTCCGGAGGCGAAGGCAGCTGGTTCCCCTCTATGATGCTTACCTGTCCCTCCCCTATGATCACTTCAGTATTTTTCTCACCCGATCTTTCAGAATTCAATGACACCCTGCCATCAGCAACTGCGACCACAAGCTTCTCATTCTTGCGCCATGCTCTCACATTGAACTTCGTTCCCAACACACTTATAATCGCATCATTGGCATGAACAATGAAGGATTTTTCTAAATCCGGAGTCACTTCAAAGTAACCTTCTCCATTCAGAACGACTTCGCGTTGATCATCATCGAATGTTTCAGGAAATTCAAAAAGGCTCCCGGAATCCAATGTGACAAGCGTACCGTCACTTAAAGTTATTTTTTCCTGCTTCCCATTCTCAACGAAAACTTTGATCATCGGTGCCGGCATAATGAATTTCGTAAGAAAATAAATAGAAGCTGCCATAAAAAGAAAAATCGCAGCTATTTTCAATATCCTGACGCCCCACACACCCTGGAACAACAAGTTCCGCTTCGGTTTTTCTTTACAATAAATATCATCAGTGCGTGAATTCTGATAACCAGCTTCAACACCCACCCTTTCCATAACGATTTTCAAGGCTTTTTCGACATCCGGATTCGGCAATACCAATTCAGGAGTATTCCAGATCTCTTGAATCTGATCGAATTTTTTTTGATTCTCAGAATTCTCATGAATCCATTCTAAAATCTGTTCTTTTTCCTCATCGGAATTGTTGCCCTCCAGATGAGCTGTAATGAACTCCCAATTCACCTTATTCCTCATGTCCCCCCTCCCATATTTGGCATTTACAGAAATACATTTTTCTTCTCTCCACTATCATTGACAATCTTAAGGAACAATTGGGTGACATTTTAAAAATCTTAAATACCTTTCCTTGTAAGCAAAACATCATTTAAAATTAAATCAACTCTTGAATAATAGTGTAAGAATTGTCAAAATAAGGTATTTAAGATTTTTATGTAGCGATTGCATGGCCCGTTTCATCTGGGTTTTCACCGTATTTATCGATATACTCAGAATCTCTGCGATCTCAGTATATTTCAGTTCATCATATCGATGCATCACATATATTTGACGGCATCTGGGGGGGAGCTTATCGATGGCGTTATGCACCGCAGTTTCCATTTCCTTATCCATCAGTTCCTGGTCCGGAGTCCGAATATCCGAATCAGCATAATCGTTACCTTCCCCCATATTTAACAGCCTTTTATCTCGTTTCAGAAAATTCAGTGCATGGTTTCTCACAGCTGTATATAAATAGGATTTCACGTTCGACCTGATATGCCAATTTTCTCTGTTGGACCAGATAATCACAAACACATCTTGGACGAGGTTTTCGGCTAATTGCGGATCCTTCACAAATCGTCCGGCGAACCGATACAACGGCTCATAATATTTTCTGAACAGGGCTGAATAGGCCGAAACATTACCCTGTCGGATTTTCTCAGCATAATTCAAATCCATCGCACTTTTCGGGTTCTCAATGTGCTGATCAGGTGACATGGGTAACTCTATGGTAGATCCTACTCACTTCACGATGTATTATGCACATACCCCAACGGTTTATTGATACCTCCGGAGCCGTTACTGTAAGCATCATATTGATTGCGGATGTGCAATGGCGCCCTTTATTGCGGATGCCCCGGCCACTACAGGACCGCATAGATAGACCTTGCTGGTGGGGTGCCCATTGCGACCCGCGAAGTTTCTATTGGTCGTGTAGAGTCCAATCTCATTATCCGCTAAAATACCCATATGCGCACCGATACACGGACCACACGTGGGTGTACTGACCACGGCACCGGCCCGGAGAAATTTTTCAGCCAACCCTTCTTTAATGAGCTGTATGGAGATTTCTTGAGTTGCGGGGATGATAATCATCCGAACATCGGGGTGGACGGGATTGCCGTCCATGACCTCTGCAGCCACCCGAAAATCTTCAATTCGGCCATTGGTACACGAACCAACCACGACCTGATCAATTTTTATTCCGGCCATTTCCGAAACCGGATAGGCGTTTGCAGGAGAATGAGGAGCAGCAACTTGTGCTTCCATATTTGAAATGTCAATAGTCATCTCAGAAAAATAATTCGCATCATCATCGGAATATAGAGGCGTAAAACTTCGCGTTGAATGTTCATGGACAAAGTCCATCGTAATGTCATCAGGGGCGATTACACCAAATTTTGCGCCTGCCTCTATGGCCATATTGCACACGGTAAACCGCTCGGCCATGGAGAGATCTGATATGACTTCACCACCAAATTCAATCGCGCGATATCGGGCTCCATCCACACCTAATTTTTTGATCGTACTCAAAATCAGGTCTTTACCACCCACCATTTCCGGTAATTTCCCCTGGTATGTCACTCTTATCGACTCTGGCACCCGAAACCAATTTTCACCGAGCACCATCGTGGCGGCCATATCGGTACTGCCGACACCGGTAGAGAGTGCACCCAGGGCACCGTAAGTACATGTATGCGAATCCGCCCCCACGATCAGGTCACCTGGAACCACCAATCCTTTGTCCGGAACAAGGGTATGACAGATGCCCGACCTCCCGACTTCGAAAAAATTTGTGATGTGATATTTCTTCGCAAAATCGCGCATCATTTTGG
>CAZYTI010000628.1:1169-3610 GCA_964650065.1 uncultured bacterium | reverse complement strand
CTCGAGCAGGCCGACCATAGCCCGCATGGTGCTTGTTTTCCCGGCTCCGTTCGGACCGAGGAAAGCGAAAATCTCCCCTTCATGAATATCAAGGTTCAAATTTTCCAAACCAAGAATATCTTTTTGGCCCAGTTCACCCTTGTATATTTTGGTCAGATGCTCTATCTTGATAGCTACTGGTTTCATCTCAAATTCTCATATCCGACATGAACTAATTAAACAAAAATATAAAATTCAAACGACACAAATGCAAGTGAATTCTGAAAATGGGAGGCATTAATGAATATACATTGATCCCCTATCTGAAAGAAAGTAGAGAGCCCTAATGTCCAAGCAATGGGTCCTATTTAATTCTTACCAGGGGGACTATTACATGTTCGTCGATTGGCCATCGACAATAGTCATGATCTCGAAGGGGTTGATCTGTGAATTGTGTTATTTTCTGGGAGTCGCCTTTAATACAACCATGGTAATATCATCGGCCTGCGGTGTTCCATCGCTGAACTGATTGACTTCGGAACTGATTTTCTCCATGAGATCTTGGGCCGATAAATCGGGCCAATCCTTTATAGTCATCTGAACACGTTCTTCGCCGAATTCTTCCTCAGCGACATCCATCGCTTCGGTGATGCCATCGGTGAACATGACGATTCGATCTCCGGGCTCAAGTGTAACGTGACCAGTCTCAAACACCATATCCGGCATCATACCGAGAATAATCCCACCCTGAATAAGTTCCTCTATACTTCCATCCCGTCCCACTTTATAGGGCGGATTATGCCCCGCATTGCAGTATGTAAATATATTCTTTTGAATATCGAGCTGTGCATAAAAAAAGGTGATAAATTTGTCCAGTGCCGTATTCCGATAAATGAGGTTGTTGATTCGAGATACCATGTCCCCAATCGCCACCTCACCCAATGCCAATGCCTGAAGACTCGCCTGGAGGTTTGCCATAAGCAAAGCAGCACCGGCACCCTTCCCTGAGACATCCGCTATTGCAATTCCATATAAATCCTCGGATATGGAAATGACATCGAAGTAATCCCCACCCACCTGACGGCTGGGAATATTCATGGCAGCGATTTCATAACTTTTTAATTGAGGCAATTCTGAGGGGAGAAGACCTTGCTGAATATTTGTTGCCAAATTGAGTTCCTCTTCCATTCTCTGCTTTTCCAGAGTTTCCTCGAATAACCGGGCATTTTCCAGTGAGGTCATGGCCTGATTACCCAGAGTCGTTAAAAATTCCAAATCGTCCGCATCAAACTCGGCACCTGAGATTTTTGGACCTATTGCCAAAATTCCTTTCGTCTCATCCTGTAGCCGCATTGGAATTAAGGCTGCAAATCCAAGTCCTTTATATGTCTGAAAACGGGTAGTTTTATCCAGAAGCTGAGGTTCTGCTATTTCAATCAGCTCAGAGGTTCCTTCTAAAAGTGGATCCACCCCTTTCGCCACCAAGGACTTCATCCCACTTGCCTCTTTGGTAAAAATGGCACATTTGTTCACGAGTAGTTCGCCCATAACGGCAAAACTCATGAGACTTCCGATTTTCTTCTGATCCAGCGTCATGTTTAATTCACGACCAATATCAAAAATCGTATTGAGTTGTTGTATTTTTCTATCAAGATTCCTGTTGACCTGTTGGATTTCCTCTACCATGAGACCATTGGTCACAGATGTCGCTGCAATATTGGAAAGCGAATCTAGGAATTCCACCTCTCGTTCCTCAAAGGCTTTACCCCCTATTTTTTCCCCGACCCCCACAATGCCGATCGTTCCCCTTGAAGAAATGAGGGGTAACAGCAATTCAATACCAAACTCTTTGAAAAAAACAATCCAATCAGAATCGCCTGTGATTTCTTTTACAAAGAGGGACCGGGTCGGTGGATCATCAATATGCAGGGTTTTTCCCAAAAGATTACGAGAAAGACCTTTCAATTCTTCCAGGACAAACTCCCCGGTAGAACCCTTTTCCAACAGAACAACACCGCGGGTAATCAACATGTGCCCCATGGTTATTCGAAGAATATTTTCTAAAATCGACCGAATACTCAGGGTTGATGTAAGGGAACGGCTAATTTCGAAAAGAGCGGACAACTCCAACAACTGTTCATCTAATTGTCTGGATTGTTCATCCGCTGGTGTATCTCCGCGCATAATTCAGCTTCCTAAATGGTTAAACAGCCTAAATAAAATTATCAATTCGGAGGGATGAATTACGAATTATTTTTTTCTATTTTTTTCCTTCTCAATAAAATATTTGACCATGGTGACCTGATTCTTGCCATCGGATTTTGACTGGTAATCGACTTCGTCCATGAGCGTTTTTATCAGATATATACCAAGACCCCCAACTCGAAGTTCGGCCAAGTAGCTTTCCATATCAGGAAGTTCGATTTCCTCAAGGATGTTTCTGACCACCAATCGTGCCTTTG
>CAZYTI010000628.1:0-1159 GCA_964650065.1 uncultured bacterium | reverse complement strand
AACTACGCCCTCGATCTGCCACCACGATCGTAAACTTATTGGTGTCAATCTTAACGGCGATATCGATGTCTTTACTTTCATCATGTTGATATGCATGTTCGATAACGTTTGTACACGCTTCGTCCAATGCAAGTTCGATTTTATTGGTATCCTCGACACCGAATCCGACCTTTCGTGCAATACCTGCCACGAAATCTCGAATAACTTCCAAATTGTCTGTTTGGCTGGGTATCTTCAAGATGTAATTCCTCGTTGCTTTATCCATACATATAACCTCTTCGACGAGAATGATCTTTAGTCAGTGATTTAGGAAGATCGATATTTCTCGATGGCTTCCGCCTCTGCGTTGAATATCTCATAAAGAACGGGGAAGCCCAGAAGATCAAACACTCTGTACACCTTTTCGTTGGGTTCTGCCAATTTAATGTCACCTTGTTTCTGCCGAATATCCTCGATAAAACCCATGAAAACACCCAGTCCTGCACTGCTAATGTAGGATAGCTCGGCCAGGTTCACGACGATTCGTATGCGTTCTTCATCAACTAAATCTTGAAGTGCATTTTCGAATTCAGGCGCCGTATGAGCATCCAAGTATCCTTTCAGGTATATTATGGATACGTCTTCCACATCTTTTCGTTTCACAATAAATTCATTCATCGAATCCTCCTCTAAGCAAAATATCCACATTTATTTTTTTTATCAATTCTGACTGTACTCTCATATTCTATTTACTCCATGATCACGCTTAACCACCACTATACTATATACGAAATACCAATAGAGTGTTTCATTTATTTTACCCATTCTTTTGATCAAACATCCATCAATCCCATCGTCACTCTAAAACCTTTAAAGCCACGAGCGTCACATCATCATGTCTTGGTACACCTTCTGAAAATGTATCTACACGACCTCGGATCGCCTGGAGTATATCACCGGCTCCCTGGCCATGTAAATCCAACAGTGTCTCCGTTAAAACTTCTTCACCATATTCCTCACCCTGAACATTGCGAGCCTCGGACAGCCCATCGGTATAAAAAAATACCGTATCCCCTTTCTTTAAATTGATGACCTTTTCTTCCAGTGTTTTCTTAAACAAGGCATTGGGGGCCAAACCTAAACCCACGCCTTTCGACTCCAACCAGGTCACACGATTTTT
>CAZYTI010000627.1:0-3624 GCA_964650065.1 uncultured bacterium | reverse complement strand
TGGGAAGCCTCTTTGGAGCAGTTTTTGCAACCGGGGAGCACCCGGATGAAATCGAACGCCTTGTGCTTAAAATGTGGCAGAAAAAAGAATTTCGGGATATCAAATATTTCGATATTCTAAAAATATTCTTCCCGAAACTCTTACGGTTTAATGAGTCGTTCGGTGTGATTCGGGGAGATCGGATCGAAAAAATCTTTCGGGAATATTTTCAGGGAGCCTCCATTGAAAACACAAAAATCCCCTTGAAGATTGTTGCCACGGATTTTTTTACGGGCGAGGAGGTCGTTCTGGATAAAGGTTCAATTGCCGAAGCCGTTCGGGCAAGTATCGGAATTCCAGTGCTTTTTCAACCGAAAAAAATTGGTGGAAGAACGTTAATTGATGGTGTCGTGAGCAATGCGCTTCCTGTGAATGTGGCAATTCGTCACGGGGCGGACGTTATTATTGCCATGGGATTTGAAACTCCCACATATTCGACAATTGACTCTCCGATTAAAGTGCTGCTCCAGTTAACAGGTATCTCAAATAACAACCTTCTGGCAGCAAACCAGGCAATTCACCATATGACACATCATTATGAAATTATTATGGTGTATCCAAAATTCAGTGGAGAATTCTATCTCTTTGAAGTCGAACGAATCCCTGAGTTAGTCGGAACTGGCGAACAAGCAACCATAGAAGAATTACCGAACATCAAAAGCGCCATTGAAAATTTCAGTAATCAGTAATCAGTAATCAGTAATCAGTAATCACTGATGAAAGTATCCCTCATCAAAGAAGGGGCTTTGGAAACAGGATTTCACCTGGTTGGTATTGCCCCGGCCGTTCGATTTCCCGAAGCCGATTTCTACCGTCAGTGGATTGTAAAGGGTTTCGCCGGTGAAATGGGCTACATGACCCGAAACGCGGAAAAACGGGAGAACTGTAAAGTCCTCTTTCCTCCAACTCGATCAGTGATCGTCTGTGGCATATCCTATCACTCCTCCCATTCTTCCTCTGTCGAACCATACAATCCGTTAAAAGGCTGGATTTCAAGGTATGCCTGGGGAGATGACTATCACACTATCTTAAAGAACAAACTGTATAGACTCCTGGAATTCATTCAAAAAGAATCGCCCATTCCGATTGAAGCAAAAGTCTGTGTGGACACGGTTCCCGTTTTGGAGCGAATTTACGGGAAATATGCAGGCTTAGGCTGGATTGGGAAAAACGGTTGTTTGCTCAATCAGCAATACGGCTCCTGGTTTTTCTTAGGGGAAATTCTGATTAATCTCGACCTGGAATATGATACCCCCGTTTCCGAGCGTTGCGGTACTTGCACCCGCTGTCTCGACGCCTGCCCCACCGGAGCCCTCATTGCTCCACATACCCTTGATGCCCGAAAATGCATTTCTTACCTGACTATCGAGCTTAAAGGCATTATCCCGGAGGAGTTCCGACCGTCCATTGGTAACAATGTCTTCGGCTGCGATCGCTGTCAAGAAGTATGCCCCTGGAACAAAAAGGCAAAAGCTTCCGGATTCCCAGCATTTTCACCACGAGAACACCTGTACTATCCGTCTCTTGAATGGTTATTCTCTCTTTCTTCCGAATCGTTCAGTAAAATTTTTAAAAATAATCCTGTAAAACGGACTAAATTGCCCGGATTGCTGCGAAATACTGCCGTTGCTATCGGAAATTCAGGAGATGCCTCTTTTATCCCTCTCCTGAGAAATACATACCATACTTCCGAATCATTAGTTCAAACTCACATAGATTGGGCATTACAACAACTAACACCTGCCAATTTCGCTAGACAATAACATCTGGATGCTCTTCCGTTAGTACTTTGATTATTATCAAAATATTAGCGGAAGAGCATCAATGGTTCTCATCAAGGTGAGTAAGGGGTATATTCCGGGACAATCTTCTGGAGCTTCAGTTTGATTTTTACGCTGTCATATGTGCGCGTTATTTTTAAAAGCGTCTCTATTTGCTGTTGCAACATCTCCCAATTGTGACCATTCCCCCGCAGTACCATAATCTTCTCATGCCCGGTTTTGACGATCCCCTCGCCTTCGGTGATCAACTCTTCGTAGAGCTTCTCTCCCGGACGCAGCCCGATGTATTGGATAGCAATCTCCCGATCAGGTTCATATCCGTGAAGACGAATCAGATCCTTTGCCAGTTCCGCGATACGCACGGGTTTGCCCATCTCCAAAATAAATGTCTCCCCTCCTTCTCCCATTGCCCCTGCCTCCAGAATGAGTTGGGCTGCTTCGGGGATACTCATAAAATATCGGGTGACTTTTGGATGGGTCACAGTGACAGGTCCTCCCCGGACAATTTGGTCCTGGAACGTCGGGATGACCGACCCTGAGCTTCCCATAACATTCCCAAAGCGCACAACCATAAATTGGCTCCTGGATCTTCTATTAGCGCCGAGAGTCAATTTTTCTGCTATACGCTTGGTGGCTCCCATGACATTTGTAGGGCGGACAGCTTTATCCGTGGATACCAGAACAAATCTTTCAACAACATGCTTCTCCTCCAGGGCGGCCTGCACCAGATTTCTTGTGCCCAGCACGTTGTTTCGCACGGCTTCCCAGGGGGTGCAGTTCCTGAAGAGGCACATGTTTGTAAGCAGCCGCGTGAAACAGGACCTGAGGGCGGAATTTCTTAAAAATCCGGTTTAGCGACTCCTGATCGCGGATATCAACGAGAAAGCCGGATGTTTTCATATGGGCGAAGCGCTGACAACATTCCATTTCCATACGAAACAGATTGAACTCACTTATTTCCACAAGCGCCAGAGCTTTGGGATGAAACCTGCTTACCTGGCGTACCAACTCGCTGCCGATGGATCCTCCGGCCCCGGTGATCAGAACTCGTTTTCCATGAAGATAGCCAGAGATTTCATCTATGTTCAATTTGACTTCTTCGCGGCCTAGCAGGTCCTGCAAGGTGACATCACGGACCGCCTTCACCGAGACTCTTCCATCAATGAGTTCCCCGATCGACGGGATTGTCCGAAAGCGTTTTCCGATTTTCTCACAGGCCGTAACAATACGGCGCATCTGCTCTCCTGTGGCCGAGGGAACAGCGATTAAGATCTCATCAAAGAGCGGGCGGAACGAGTCTATCTGTTCTATAGTTCCCAGAACCTTTTCCCCATGGATTGTTCTGTCCAGCTTTCCGGGTTCATCATCCAAAAAACCAACAGGAATAAGTCTAAGGGTAGGATTATCAAGCAGTTCTCGCAAGACTTTTTCACCGGCACTGCCTGCTCCAACGATCAAAAGCTTCTTTTTTTCGGGATCTTTGTTGGATAGAAGAGAGAAAAGCGCTCTGTGGGTATCCCTATTAAAATACAGGCGCGTACTCAGGCGGATTCCGCCAATAAAGAGAAGACTCAGTCCGCAATCGATAAAAAAGACAGAGCGTGGGTAGCCTGCAAAACGGTGTATTGCCAGCACCACAAAAATGATCCCTACCGTACTCACAATAACTGCCTTAATCACATTAAGCATATCCTCCAGACTTGTGAAACGCCACATCCCCTGGTACATACGAAAGAAGATGAAGGTACTCATCTTGACGATAAAGACAAAAGGCAGGATATAAAGCATGGCTTTCAACTGCTTG
>CAZYTI010000626.1:0-3629 GCA_964650065.1 uncultured bacterium | reverse complement strand
TCTGAACCGTCAATATTATTTTCAGTCAGATGTCGGAAAAAAGAAGGTGGAAGCACTGGCAGTGCATCTTCGGAGCATCGATCCTGAGGTCGATCTTGAGATTCATCATAAAGAATTGTCACCGGAAGATATCCCCATCCTCTTTAAACCTGCCGAATTATTGATCGAAGCTTTTGACCGGGCAGATAGGAAGCAGTGGCTGATTGAATCCTGGTGTAATGCATTTAAAGAGAAGCCCATCATCGTTGGGAGCGGTCTTTCCGGAATCGGTGGAACGAGGTCGGTCACCGTTCAAAGCGCAGGGTGCATATACTTTTGCGGAGATGGAGAAACGGACATGAGTCTTGGACTGTGCGCGTCTCGTGTGGCCATGACCGCCAACATGCAGGCCAATGTGGCCATTTCACTTCTCCTGGGAATCAAGGAAATTTGAATGATTGTCGTCAACAATCGAGATAAACTCTCTTGGAAAGAAGGAATGACGGTTCAAGATCTCCTGGACGAGATGGGGTATCATTATAAGCTAATCACAGTGACAGTCAATGATGAACTTGTATCCAATCACGATTATGGATCCCATCGATTGAAAGATCTGGACAATGTGGGCGTGTTTCATCTGGCCCATGGCGGTTGAATGGATATCATTATCACCGGAGATGTGGGTGTCGGTAAGAGTACAGTCTGCCGAAAAATTGTGGAGATGGCGAAAGCGGATGGAATGACATGTGGAGGTGTTCTCACATCCAAACAAGATGAAAACCTGTTGGTAGAGAATATCGTGACAGGTGAAACGCATTTATTGGCCTCTGCAAATCGTGATGAAGGTCAGATCGCGATAGGGCGGTATTTTTTTAACCGAAATGGCATTGAGTTCGGTCAACTAGCAATTCGACAGAGTCGCCCGGTCCATCTTCTCACAGTCGATGAAATGGGACCGTTGGAGTTGAAAGGGGAAGGTTTCTCGGATGTTTTTAATATGGTCCATGAGAGAAGGACAAAGAACAATTTGCTGGTTATTCGAAAAAACTTGTTGCATAAATGTGAAAAAAGGTTAAATTTAAAGTTCGCCATTTTTGAGATTACATTGAAGAACCGGAAGACGTGTCACGAAACAATTTATGCATTCTTTAGAACATCTGAACCGGAGCAGTCAGCCTAGATCAGTATAAAAATTGTCAGCCTCCGAGTCTTTTCCTCTACGGGAAGTGCCTATGAGGGAAGACCGATAGGGTTCAACTGGAAACGGTTGAGCCTCCCGTGCTTGGAAAGGAGAAAAAAATGAACCCAATCCGCATCACGCTTGCCATTACGTTTCAATTCCTAAAAAATCATTTACATCATTTGGTAAAAATCGCTGCCTTTTGTTTGCCGGTATTGTTTATCGCTTTGGGGTGCAGTAAGGAAAATGAGGATAATCCCCTGGGACCGGACCAGGCAGACAGTCATATCTGGGTTCATTCTGCGGGCGATTCGATTCAATTGTTTTTTTCTGATTTTGTAACATTTGATGTGAATGATTTGGCGAAGCCTTTGACCGATGACAACGAGGCCATTTGGTTGAGTGCTTTCGTGGATACCCAGCTGATACCCATCTTCTATGATAATCAGGGAACGGGTCACGATTCGAGAGTACTCTATGCCTATCGGATTGAAGGAGAAGATGGATTCTCCGCATCCATCAGGGGATATCCGGACAATATCTGGGAACATATGAGTCTCGGTTATCTAATGACTGCAACACGGTTTACCGTTTTTCCCGATGAGCTCATCGATCTGGCCGGGGCCTACAATGTGAAAGAGACGCGTCATCTTCGTGTGAACCGCAAGCTCGATGTCTTCACGCCCGACACGACGGGATTTATCCGTCTAAAGGATATGGATGAAGTCCAGGTGAATAACGATGAAGACCAATTGGAGGTTGCAGTAGCTCTGAAAGACATTGTTCAGGAATTCGTTCCGGATCCAGAAAATTACACCTACAATCTGATTGCCCTGGATGGGTATTCCCCCCCGGAGCCCGTGACCTGGACGCAATTTCAAACAGGGTACTGGCTCTTGGAGAGTATGAAGACGTTCTTCACAGACCCGGCCTTGAATACAGGGAAATACAAAGTAAAAGATCTCCGGTCCATTAGGGTGATCAATTGAAGATGCGAATTTCGGTCATTACACTATGGGTTTTCGTGTTTGCCTTGTCCCGGGCGATGGCACAGTACACCCTCGAGATTCAAGAGGACACCACATTTCTCCTCTACAGACTCGAGGAGGTCGTCGTATATGGAAATCGGTATGTGAGGAGCCCTTCTCTCATCACAGAGATACCTGCGATCGAGATCAGAGCCCGGAATGGCGGAACCGTGGCCGATATCCTCCGCCGGGATCCCGGACTGACGGTGACCAGCGGACCCAAAGCGGAAACAGAGACACGGATCAGGGGATTCAAGGCCAGCGATGTGCTGGTTCTGGTGGATGGAAGGCCAATCAATCCGGGGTATTATGGGAAAGCCGACCTCTCCATGCTTCCCAAGGATCATATTGCCAGGATCAAAATTATCAAGGGGCCCGGTTCCGTGGCTTTTGGTTCCAATGCCATGGGAGGCGTCATCAATATCATTACCAAGAATGGATTCGATGCACCCCGTTTTCGAGTGGATACAGAGTTTGGTACCCATGAATTCCGGAGGTTGAGTATGAATCATAGCCGGCGTTTCGGGAAATTCCACACCTGGATTTCCGGTTATGAACACCATGCCAACGGATTTCAGTTGAGTCGTAATTTTAAAACGACGCCCCTGGAAGACGGCGGTCTTCGGAGTAATAGTGATTATCATAAGGTTGGCATGATAGGGAAACTGGGATTTCGACCTTCAGACCGGGTTGATTATAGCCTGTCGGTCGGATATCATTGGGCAAAAAAGGGATGTGTTCCTACAGTTTCTCTATTGGAACAACCCCGGTTTCGGAAATTTCCCAAATGGAAACGATACGGTGCTGCATTGAGTGGGAGGTGGCAATTAAAACCGGGGATGGAGTTGAAATCGATCCTGTTTGTGGATGGATATCATGATCGTTTGAAGAGTTATCTGACTGGGACGTTTTCGGATGACCAGCTGGATTATGATTCCGTTCTTGAAAATTGGACCCTAGGCGGATCGGCGGAGACAAGAGCGGAAATCGGGGACAGCCACAAGATGCAGTGGGGTGTACATTTCCGTCGTGATTTAATGAATAAAAAACCTGATGCCGATGAACCCTGGGTTTCACATTTCCATTATACGGGTTCGGGATTTATAGAGGACCGTTACAGTCCCTGGAAAAGAACCACATTGACTCTCGGTCTCGGTTATCATGTGTTTGACACCGAGTCAAAGGATGGATGGACGACCTATTGGAGTCCCATGATGAGTTTGAATCAAGCATTGCCCTATCAGGTGTATGTTCATGCCAGTTGGGCGAATGCCATCCGTTTTCCCACCATGCATCAGCTCTATGGCGAGTCATCGGGGAATGAAGATCTGAAACCCGAATCGGCCGATAAAATGGAGATCGGTCTGGAACGGTTTTTATTCTTGGATTTCCGGAAGGTTGGAACGGCCGGGTGGAAGTGGTATATTTCTATAATGCCTTAG
>CAZYTI010000625.1:0-3630 GCA_964650065.1 uncultured bacterium | reverse complement strand
ATCTTCCTATGACTCACCTCAGATTGTCCTGGAAAATTTGCCAACCTGTGGCAACTGCCACTCTTTCTCTTCTGATGGTAAAACCGTGGGCATGGATATCGATTTTCGTCTCGATAAAGGCGGCTATGCTTTGGCAGACTTTACAGAGGAAACTGCTTTCACGAGCGAGACCATCATCAGCTGGTCCGATTACGACCGGAATTTGAGAATACCGACATTCGGTCTGCTTTCCAGTATTTCCCCGGATGGTAGATATATACTCAGTTGTGTACGGGACAGATCCATATTTTTAGATCAGGATGACCCCTATTTCTCCCAGCTCTTTTTCCCGGTCATTGGCATTTTGGCCTATTATGATACCGAAACCGGAAAATTTCATGACCTGCCCGGTGCTGACAATCCGGAATATGTACAGAGTAACGGCGTGTGGAGTCCCGATGGAAAAAACATCGTTTTTGCGCGAAGTAAAGCACCCGAATTGACAATAAAATCGGAGTATCAGGGGCCAACATTAATCAGACCCGAGGCGGCCGAGGTGTTGGGCGGGGATCAGTACGTATATGCCGGTGTGGAGGGGAGAAAGAAATTTCTGTTTAATCTCTTCAAGATTCCTTTTAACAACGGAAAGGGCGGAGAACCGATCTCCATCCCCGGGGCATCTCACAATGGAAAGAGTAACTTCTTTGCAAAATATTCACCGGACGGAAAATGGATCGTTTTCACTCAGGCGCCCAGTTTCATGTTAAACCAGCAAGGCAGTGAACTCTATATCATGCCGGCTGAGGGAGGCACCCCAAGAAGGATGAATTGCAATACGAACCGTATGAACTCCTGGCATAGCTGGTCACCCAACGGCAAATGGCTGGTGTTTTCTGCAAAGGAGTTCAGTCCATATACACAGCTTTTTATTACCCATATTGATGAGCATGGTAACGACACGCCACCCGTCTTACTCTGGAACTTAACAACGGCAAACCGAGCTGCCAACATCCCCGAATTTGTGAATATAGAGCCGGGTTCGAAGCGCATCATCAAACCCGAATTTCTCACAAATGATTATTTCAAATATTAAAGTCACTGCATTACCGAACATAGATTGCTTCGTCACTGCGTTCCTCGCAAAGACTGACTCTAATAAACGCCTTTCAATCGTAACAATGATTCAGAAATTTACTGATTATTCAAAAAACTCAGTCTCTGCGAGGCCCGATTCTCAGGGCCGAAGCAGTCTATTGAAAGGCCTGACGAATGCATCCCCAGTGACGGAAAACCGAGTTTAAATGGCTTCATCGATCCACTCTCCTCGAGGACAAATGGAACGTCTCACCACAGTCACAAATTCAGAATATGCAATGCACTCTCCTTCCCCTTCTCCCCGACTTCCAGGACCGGGCCGACACAGGAAGGGCAGCCACTGGCACAACCACATGTATTTACGAGCTCTTTGGCGGCCTTTAAAAGTGCATCATGAAGATTAAAAATTTTCCGGCTGTACCCGACACCTCCCGGGGTATGCTCGTAGATGTATATCGTCGGTTTGCTGGAAAAGGGAGACCTTAACATGGGGATGGTTCTTAAGTCTTTGGGATCGGTCATGACCCAGAGGGGGACCACATTTTCCAAAACATTCGCCAGGGCTTTCAAACCATCACTCAAATTCGCCTCGGAAAGTGAGAGCGTTTCCTTAACCGATTCATCCAGTTCCCACCAATAGGCCGAAGTGTGCATGGTCATTTCGGGCAAATGCACTTTTCCTGCACCCACATTCTCATGGGTCTCAAATTTTATCTTCTTAAACATGGTCACCAAAGTGGTGACACTGACCTCACCGCATCCTTTAAACCCGTTGGATATGGATTCGGTTTCAAATACCTCGATCACACGTATATCTGTCTTGGTCTGTGAGTCCGTATAATAATCGACCTTCACCTGCTGTACATAGGCCTTCCGCCTGTCCCAGTCCAACTGGTCAACGTGGTATTGCATGCCCTCATGGATGTATATCGCTTCATCATGGACCAACATCTGTGCACTAAAAAGATCGACGTCTCCGATAACCCTTTCGTCGTGTGTCTTATCCACGATGACCACATTATCGGGAGCGGCACGTCGAAGGCTGATTTCCTCTGCCGGATAGGTCTCGCTGGTCCAATGGTACTGCTCCCCTGCGTGATGAATCACCCGATGCTCTTCCAGATATTTCAGGAGCTCATCCGTTGAATCGATTCCAAACCGTTCACCATCCTGGAAAGGAAGCTCGAAGGCAGCACACTTCAAGTGAGAGAGGAGAATGACCAGATTATTGGGATCTACAATCCCCATCTCCGGTGCACGCTTAAAAAAGTATTCGGGGTGATTGATGATGTATTGATCCAAAGGGCCGCTGGTAGAAACCAGTACGGCCACCGATACCGATTCCCTCCGTCCGGCACGCCCGGCCTGCTGCCATGTAGAGGCAATGGTTCCCGGATACCCCGCCATGATCGAAACCGAAAGCTGACCAATATCGATCCCTAATTCCAGGGCATTGGTCGAGACGACACTCTGAATAGATCCGTTCCGGAGGCCCCTCTCAATCTCACGACGCTGGTTGGGGAGATAGCCACCCCGATAACCCCGGATTAACTGGGGAGATTTTTTCAGCGACTTCATGGTATCTCTCAAGTAAGTTAAAAGAATTTCAACACGGAGCCGACTCCGGGCAAAAATGATGGTCTGGACACCTGCTGCCAGGAAACGTTTGGCAATATTCCGGACTTCTTTCACCGCTGACTTTCGGATCCCCAGTTCACGATTTACCACGGGTGGATTATAAAAAATAAAATGTTTTTCTCCCCTCGGTGCCCCATTTTTATTGACGAGAACGACATCTTCGACAACGAGCTTCTCAAAGAGTTCTTTTGGATTGGCTATGGTTGCGGAGCATCCTATGAATTGGGGATGAGCCCCATAAAATGTACAAATCCGTTTCAAGCGCCGAATCAGATTGGCCAGATGACTCCCGAAGACACCCCTGTATGAATGCACTTCATCGATGACAACAAACTTTAAATTTTCAAAAAGTTTCACCCATTTGGTATGATGCGGGAGAATGCCCTGATGGAGCATGTCGGGATTGGTGACCACGATATGACCGACCATCCGGATCGCTTTTCTGGCCGAAACCGGAGTGTCGCCATCGAATGTATACGTCTTGATGTCTACACCCATCGTTTCGACCATGCCATGGAGCTCGGTAACCTGATCCTGGGAAAGGGCCGTTGTGGGGAAAAGATAGAGGGCGCGGTTCTCAGAATTCTCTAAAATGGATTGAAGTACCGGCAAATTATAACATAGAGTCTTCCCGGAAGCCGTTGGGGTCACGACGACCACATGTTCCCCCTGGAGTATGGCCTCAATAGCCTCTGATTGATGCGTGTAGAGCTGCCGAATACCCCGGGATTGGAGTGCGTCAATGAGTTTGGGATGAATACCGGCAGGGAAAGGAGCGAACTTGGCTTCCCGAGGGGAAATGCGCTCCCAATGGGTCACCTGACCCATGAAATCCGGAGAATTTGTCAGGAAGTCAATAATTTGATCGATATTCATATATGGCTGCCTTTCCATTATTCTGATTATTGAACTGGGAAC
>CAZYTI010000624.1:0-3635 GCA_964650065.1 uncultured bacterium | reverse complement strand
GTTCACCGATCAAATAATGGGGATTTCGTCCACTGATAATACTCATAAAGAGAACAGCATCCGCATGTTTCGACAGTTGTCCCCCATTGCCGGGAAACAGGATGATGGGAATCGAGATCGTCTGTTTTATCGCTTTGACCATTTCATCAAAGGCCGCTGAGAACAGAAGGCTACCGCCGATGAGAATACCATCGACTCCCTGCGTTTCGCAAACCATGGCCATTTGGACCATTTGCGAGACGGGCTGCTTATCGGGATCCAACAATACGAAATAGCCCGCACCCTTAAGATTTCTTATTTCAATTAATCTTTGATAGATTGTCATATTATTTGCTTAACAAATTTTTTACAATAGTCATCACTTCATCCAAAGCGTCTTGACACTTCGCAACGTCTTTTCCTCCTGCCAGGGCCAGATGTGGCTTTCCACCACCGGACCCACCGGCAACCCCGGCGACCTCTCTTACAATATCACCCGCCTTCAGGCCGCGGCTTTTGATGAGATCATCCGTCACGACGCAGAGAAAATTCACCTTGTCCCCTTGGATCGTTCCCAATACACCCACTCCATGCTTCAACCGTTCCCTCAAGCGATCCCCTAAATTACGCAATTCGTCTATTCCTGAAACTTCAACGGGTTGGGCAACAATCCGAATGTCCTCCAATTGTTGGGATTTCTGAAAAATTGAATCCAATACGGAAGAAAACGATTCTTTTTGGGCATGCTTGACTTTTCGTTCCAGGTCTTTTTTTTCATCCAGCAGACCAGACACACGATGCTTCAATTCATCGATCCGGCATTGGAGAAGATCCCCGAGATCCCCAAGAACCTGTTTTTCATTCCTCAAGACAAGATCCGCTTCTTCCCCGGTGATCGCTTCTATTCTTCTCACACCGGCAGCAACGCTCTCTTCATGTAAAATGCGAAAATAGCCGATCTCCCCTGTCCGATTTAGATGGGTCCCACCGCAGAGCTCCATGGAATAATCATCTATTTTGACAACCCGCACCTCTTCATCATATTTTTCCCCGAACAGAGCGGTAGCGCCCTTTTGCTTGGCTTCCTGAAGTGTCGTAGTATATTTTTCAACAGAAAGGTCCTCACGAACGTGAAGATTGACTCTTCGTTCCACTTCATCCAGATCTTCCCGGCTCATGGCACTGAAATGCGTAAAATCAAACCTCAGTCGGCCGGGAGCCACCAGAGATCCCGCCTGATTCACGTGGTCCCCCAACACCTCCTTTAAAGCCTTATGCAGGAGATGGGTGGCCGTATGATTTCTGGCCGTCGAATGTCTGTTTTGTACATTCACACGGGCCTCGGCCGAAGGGTTGGATATATCATTACCTTCGATTCTCCCAATATGAACAATTCGATCTCCTTCTCCCTGTGTATCATCTACAAGGACTCGGAATCCGTCACCGATAATTTCGCCCGTGTCACCGACTTGCCCACCCGCTTCCCTATAAAAGGGAGATCTATCCAGAATTAACTCATAACGATCTCCATCTCTGCGAACCTTACGGATCTCAACTTTTTCACTCGTTTTCTCATATACAATGTTTTGCCCGATGAATTCTGAATCTGTTCCGGAAGATATTTCTTCCCATTCACCTTCTCCGGCTGTGGAAAATTTCCCTGCCTGCCGCGCTCTTTCTCTTTGACCCTCCAAGTCTTTTTCAAACCCGTCGATGTCCACGTCCAATCCCTTCTCCCGGGCCATGAGCTGCGTTAAATCCAGGGGAAATCCGAAAGTATCATACAGACGAAAAGTCTCCTGTCCGGAGATGACCTTCTGACCTCTGTTCAAAGTTTCCGAAGCGATCTTATCAAATATTTCAATACCCCGGTCCAGAACTTCGTTGAACCGCTCTTCTTCGGCCTTAATGACCAGGGTCGTATGCCCGGCCCGCTCACGAATTTCCGGATAGGCCGATCCCATGATATCGACCACTGATGATACCAGTCGATAGATAAAGGGTTCATGCATTCCCAGATTCCTACCATAACGGGCAGCACGGCGTAAAATACGACGCAGGACGTATCCTCTGCCTTCATTGGAGGGGATGGCGCCGTCTGTAATGGCAAAGGTCAACGCACGAATGTGATCGGCAATGACACGAAAAGTCGGGAGCGTGGTTCCTTCCTCCCGCGGTTTGCCGGTCAGTTCCGAGATATGCTCCAGAATTGGAATGAAAAGATCGGTTTGGTAATTGGAGCCTTTCCCTTGAAGCACGGCCACGGTTCTTTCCAATCCTAAACCCGTATCCACATGCTTGGCAGGAAGCGTTGTGAGTTCTCCCTTCTCAGACCGATTGTACTGAATGAAGACCAAATTCCACAGTTCAATAATCCGTGCACAACCTGCATTGACGTTACATTCATGAGTCGGATCATCCTGCCTATCACAATACCCCTCTCCCAGATCGATATGAATCTCGGAACAGGGACCGCATGGACCCGTCCCCCCCATCTCCCAAAAATTGTCCTTTTCATCAAAGCGAAGGACATGGGATCCATCGATATCAGTCACTTTTTTCCACAATTTTTCCGCTTCATCGTCCTCACGATAGACAGTGGCCCAAAGCCGATCTTTGGGAAGCCCCCAGATATCGGTAATCAGCTCCCAGGCCCAGAGAATGGCTTCTTCCTTGTAATAATCCCCGAAAGACCAGTTTCCCATCATCTCAAAAAAGGTGTGGTGGTACGTATCGTGTCCGACCTCTTCCAGATCGTTGTGTTTTCCACTAACACGGATACATTTCTGAGAATCCACGGCCCGCTTGTACGGTCGCGTACCCGTCTCCAGAAACACATCCTTGAACTGATTCATACCGGCGTTGGTAAAAAGAAGCGTAGGATCATCCTGTGGCACGACCGGTGCACTATACACGATTTTATGATCGTACTTCTTGAAAAAATCTAAAAATGATTGTCGAATTTCGGCTGCAGTCATTGTCATTTCTTTATTTGAATTTTTGGAATATCACATTTTCAAGAAAAATCCACGTCGATTGAATTCTCCCGCAAAACTTCAGAAATTACATCCCAACTGAATCCTCTCCGTTTCAAAAAATCGGAAAGTCTTCTCCTGCGTTTTTTTTCGTCTCTCTCTGGGGCGGATGAACTTTGCATCCGTCTACGCACCAAATCTCCGGCCACTTCGGTTTCACTGCGCGGACCATAACCCGCTTCAATGGCCTCGGTGGCCATGTCTTCATCAATCCCTTTAAACAGCAGATCCTGTCGCAACAAACGTTTACTCATGGGCTTCTGTACCATCCTGGAATGGATATACAATGCTGCAAATTGCTTATCGTCCAGGAGCCCAACCCGGATCAAATCGTCTATGACGCGCTGGATGGTCCGTTCTGAAAAATTTTTCTCCTGCAGTTTTTTCTTGAGCTCGGCTTTACTCCTTGCCCGATAATTTAGAAAAGACAATGCCTTTTCTTTTGCCCTGGTTCTCTCTTCCACCAGGAGGATATTATCGATGAGGGTTTCAGAAAGCTCATCTCCTTCGTGTAGATGGTGTCGAATGACAACTTCTTGATCCAGTCCGAAAGCAAAAGTCCCGTCGAGATAAATGTTCATTCGATTCTCACGTTTTTTCTGGGATTCGATCCGAGTTATT
>CAZYTI010000623.1:0-3643 GCA_964650065.1 uncultured bacterium | reverse complement strand
CCCTATGGATTGTCGCAATCGCACATAGTCATAGTAAACCAAGATACTGGATCAAAAGAAAGACTGAAATCAGCTAACAAAGGTTTCCACACAGACGAACCCGCAGTTTTTTGGTATGTTCAAGGCATGTGCTTCGAATTAAGTAATTGCTAATCCAACGTTCCAGTTCCCAAACGCGGGTTCGCTGGTGAAACCAATCGTTAATCGACTCGGGATTGCCGACCCGGGAGTTCCGGTATCGTTGCCCGACGTTCACACGGCAGTGCTCGGATACAGGTCCTGAGCTGCAGAGATCGGTTCCGGGCGGCCCAGCGCAGATCATCATGCCTTAAGAGATCCCACTTTCTCGGGGAACGCGTTACTCCCCTATTGACCCGAAGATCGTTACGGAAAGAAATGAGTAGGTTTGCCCGGCAATATGACAGGCTCGTTTTGGGTCACCCCGTCCCATGGATCGTTGTCTTCGCTCTCGTTCTGGCCTTCTCCTGCTACTTCGCCAGAGGCTTCAAGCTGGACGCTTCAGCGGATTCCCTTCTGCTGGAAGACGACAAGGACTTGATACAATTCAACGAGACCATTGATCGGTATCAGACGAAGAATTTTCTTATCGTTACGTTCAATCCCCGCGATGAGTTGTTCACGAAATCCACTCTTCGCATATTCCGAAACCTGCGAGACGACCTTGAGTCCCTGAATGGTGTAGATTCGATCCTATCCATATTGGACGTGCCCCTGATCATGGGTTCAGGTCAGGTCATTTCGGAACTCAGTGTTGAGGCATTTGCCAGCCTTCGCGATCGGGATATTGACGTAGCAATCGCTAGATCGGAGCTTCTGGACAGTCCGGCATACAAAGATCTCTTGCTCAGCACCGATGGTCAGGTCACGGCTTTCATCATCTACCTGAAACTGGGAACCCAGTACTGGGATCTGTATAATCGACGAACACGCCTGCTGGATAAGAAGCGCCAGGATACCCTCTCACCTGCGGAACAGGTGGTTCTCAAGGAAACACTCGATGCCTACCAGGATTCCTATTACGAGTATGTTGAGGAGCGGCACGACTTCATAAAGGCACTTCGCGCCATTATCGTCCCCTATAGAGAACACGCTGAGATCTTCATAACCGGGGTACCGATGATTGCCGATGATATGATGACTTTCATCCGGAAAGATCTTGTCGTTTTTGGCGTTGGTGTGGCCCTCTTTATCATCGCGACCTTGGCATTTATATTCCGAAGACGGCGTTGGGTCTTTCTACCGCTTCTAAGCTGTTTGTTTGCGGTTCTGCTGATGATGGGCATGCTTGGGATACTGGAATGGGAAGTAACCGTAATTTCATCAAACTTCATCTCACTGATGTTGATCTTGACCCTCTCGATGAATATTCATCTGATTGTCCGCTTCAGACAGGTGAACAGGGATTTGCCTAATGCCAGACAGGCGCATGTCGTGTTTACTGCAGTCCATAGGATGGTGTGGCCGTGTTTTTACACCGCTCTGACAACCATACTGGCGTTCGGGTCACTGGTATCCAGCGGCATCAAGCCGGTCATCGACTTTGGCTGGATGATGACCATTGGGTTAAGCATCACCTTCCTGACCACCTTCTTGCTGTTTCCTTCGGTTTTGATGCTCCTGAAGAAGGCGCCGCCCCTCCGAAAAAAAAGGAGACGTTCGTACATCACCGGCTCGCTGGCCATCGCAGCGGAAAAATACGGCAACCAGGTTATCATCGTTTCGATATTGCTGGCCATCCTCAGTGCCATCGGCATTGCCAATCTGCGCGTCGAGAACAGCTTTATCAACTACTTCAGTGAGGACACGGAGATTCACAAGGGAATCAAGATAGTTGATGAGAAGATGGCCGGAACCTTTCCCCTTGATGTCTTGCTGAACTTCGGCGCCCCGGAAGCGCTCGACGGTTCACGCGATGGGATTCAGACAGTGGGGGCCGATGAGGATGCCTTCTTTGAGGAGGAAGACGACTTTGGTTGGGAGGAAGATGATGATCCTCGGGACTACTGGTTAACTCCTTACAAGGTCGAGGTAATCAAGAAGGTCCACGACTACTTGGAAAGCATGCCGGAAGTCGGCCGCGCGTTATCCCTTGCGTCATTCGTCAGGTTCGCCGAACAGCTCAATGACGGAAAGCCCTTCGACGGCCTTGAGTTGGGTATCTTGAATAAGCGGATTCCGGATGAGATGCGGTCAAGCTGGATAGATCCCTATGTGTCGGTGGAACACAACGAAGCGAGGATCATGCTTCTTGTGAGAGATTCCCTAAAGGACCTGAGGAGGAAAGAGTTTATCGAAGGGATGAGAAACGGGCTTCACAAGGGCTTGGGGTTGTCCGAGGAAGAGGCAACGGTATCCGGCATGCTGGTCCTTTACAACAACATGCTCCAGAGCCTGTTTCGGTCCCAGATCCTGACATTGGGTCTTGTGCTGGTCGGTATCGCCATCATGCTTTTCGTTCTGTTTAGATCGGTGAAGCTGGCGATCATCGGTATCGTACCGAACTTGCTGGCAGTTGCCATCGTATTGGGATTGATGGGGTTTCTCAAGATTCCCCTTGACATGATGACCATCACAATCGCCGCCATCACCATGGGGATTGCGATCGATAACAGTATCCACTACATATACCGATTCAGAGAGGTATTCCGGCAGAATAACCACTATGCCCGCACACTGAAGATATGCCACCAGAGCGTGGGTAGAGCGGTACTGAACACGTCGATAACGGTCATTTTTGGCTTCTCGATCCTGGTGCTGTCGAACTTCATCCCCACTATCTATTTTGGCATCTTTACGGGTTTGGCCATGTTAGTCGCGTTGCTGGCCATTCTAGCACTGTTGCCCAAGCTCATCCTGCTTTGGCGACCGTTCTAGAGCCGGCCGCGACCCGACCATCCCTTTGACAATACACGCATCGATAAGGAGACCCCTCGATGATAAAGAAACGGATGCTGACACTGGCGGCCGCCACGCTGCTGTTCGGTTCAGAGGTATGGGCCGGTCCCGTCACCGACCAGCTCAAGGAAACCCTCGACCAACTCATCTGTGTGCTCAATGATCCGATGCTGAAGGAACCAGGTAAGGAAAAGCAGCGGGTCGAAGCCCTGCACGCTGTTCTCAAGGTCCGGTTCGATGAAGAGACCATCGCCAGAAAGACGCTGGGAAGTTACTGGAACAAGATAACGGAAGAAGAACGTGAGGAGTTTATCAGGCTCTATTCCGACCTGCTGGAGCGAACGTATTTCGAGAGAATCGATGCTGAGCTTGAGAAGTCCGATACGTTTTCCAATGAGAACATCCACTACCGAAAGGAAGCGGTTAAGGATACCAGTGCCCAGGTCTCCACAGCGATCAAGACCAGCGACGGCAGTGACATTCCCGTGATATTCAGATTGCGGAAGGTGAAGGATGATTGGCTCGTGATCGATATGAAGATTGACGGCGTTATCCTGACGAAGAACTACCGGGCCCAGTTTAAGGAGACGCTTTCCAGGAATCCCATGAGCGCTCTTCTGGAGAAGTTGAGAGCGAAGCAGACTGCCGAATAGATCCAATGTCTGAGTTATCTAGTGTCTGACCGAAAACCCCTGATTTTCGTTTTGAAACAGGATGAACTTTTCCA
>CAZYTI010000622.1:0-3647 GCA_964650065.1 uncultured bacterium | reverse complement strand
TTCCTATACTTCTATCTATTTCGGGACGATCGATAAAACACTTATTTCATATCTGGAATTTTTATTACCTCTAAATATTTCATGTATCGCAACTATATCTCAGCTATAAAAGCATCCAAAATTACGTTTAAAACGTCTGATCTAAAGCCGATCCATTTTTACTCAAACGTTAAACTCTCAACAATCCAAGCGACAGTTTCTGGTTCATTATGCGTTGCTGCTGAAAGACAAATCAGTTTCTCGTCTTTGAATACTGAGGCAGCCAATGTGGTCATCTGGATGTTGTCAGCCCATATCCAATTAATCTTGCATTTGAATCCCTTTTTATCATGTCCAAGCTCAAATTCTTGATTAGATATAATTTCTACTTTCGATCCGTTTATATTAATCATAGGCGCAATAATCTGACCTGCAACTTCCGGCAACTCCATCCCGATAGGGATGTCTGTGACTATTAAATCAATGATGGAATTATCTGGAGCTTTCATTTTCATTACTTGTTCGGTACCAGTATCGGGCTCCAATTGTTGACTTCCTTCTGGATACTTAAAATTGAATGATGGTTGGCCACTATATGAGTATAGTATTGGAGAAATTTTTGGCTCAAATAACGTCATAGTGCCCTCTGGAATTGGAATTGCAGCCATAAGAACACCCTGTTTACCTGCCGTTGACTTATGACCTTTACCACTGACATCTTCGACTAAAACGATATCTCCAACATTAAAGAACCTATTCGCACCATCACCCACCTCTATTTCCCCGTTACCCTGGAGATATAAAAGAAACTGTCTCCGCGGGGCCCGATGCCAACCCATATCAATTTCCATTGAACTCTTCATAAAGCTTATTTTTTCAGCATCTTGAAAAAGTGATGTTCCTATGAATTCACGACCTTCTCCCCAGCCAGAAATCTTGATCTGTTCGTCACTGAAATGAGAAATACCTTCACTATCCGAGTAAACCCTGGAATACTTCAAAAAATATTCACTCATCTTCAACCTCCTATAATTGTGAAGGTTTGATTGAAAAAGCCTTTATTCAAGCGAGGCGTAATTATTATCGTTTCAGCTTTGGGGAAATTTGAGCTCGAATTTTTTCCATACTCATTATTAAATTTCTCGATTTCTCGATTTTCAAAATGACATTTCGGGCACTTCATCGATTATGCCCTTCTGTGTTATTTGGATGAACCACCTCTATGAATCATATCTGAAATATTTTTTCGTTTAAAAAATTTCATATATGGTATTTTTTTGATCATATATCCAAAATATAAAAGACCTAAAATATCTTTGGATTGTTTCTATTTTTTCATCGAAATAGAGTTCTTTTTTATTAGGAATGGTTGGTAGGCCTAAACTGTGGCCGCAGTCATCGCAAAATGCAGAATTAAGAGCCAAGGACCGCCCATATTCAAGGTATTTTTTCTCAAATTTCGACCTGCATTTTAGGCAAAATTTTGCATCCGCACGATTTTCAAATTGACACTTTGGGCATTTCATTAGGTATGCCCCTCTATGTGATTAGAAAGGATCAGCTCAGCTACTTAGAGAAGGTAGGATATTTATAATATCATATAACTAAACAATAGGTTATGTCAAATATTGAAAGGTTTGGCGTTTATTATTTAAGAAAGATTAGGTATTTATGCGATATAAAATTCGTACATCAAATTGATTACAGATGGTGATCTGAGGTTTCTAAGCAGATATAAAATCCTTTGGCTGTCTTCTGGTGAAATTTCTGTAAAGATTTTTTCCTGAACGGGTTGTATTCATTGTGCACGCGCTTGTTGCGTGAAAGAATTTAAATAGCTCCCAGCTCTTTTACGCTATTTTTTTGTTTTTGTTTCGATTCAATCATAGATTACAGCCATCGAATACGAGCGGTTTTCCGTGACACCAACCGCAAATAGGTCACATCCGGATACCCGGCTACAAAAGCGGTTATGGTGCGGTGATTTTCCGGAATTTGCATCAATTTTTTCAGTTCCGTTGAATTCTCGACAGCCATCGGAATCATTCCGATAAAACAGGTGCCAAGGCCCATGACTTCGGCCATGAGCACCATTTGCATGGCTGAAAGGCCGACGTCAACTCCCGGTGATTCGATTACCTTGGAAACATGGGTAACAATCAACGCCGGTGCGTTCCACAATAGATTGTCAATTCCCTGCTCATATCGGTCCGCCATATCTTTAAAAGATTGTGCATAACCTTGTCTGACCAGATCGGAAAGAGCCGCCTTTTGATCGTTTTTCGGCTGATTCGAATCGACGGCTGACATAGCATTGGCAAATTCCAAAAGAGAATCTATCGCCATCCGCTTTATGTCGTTCATCTTTTCCGGCGTATGCGCCACAGCATATCTTAAAGCTTGAATATTTCCACCGGTGGGTGCAAACCTGCCGGCTTCAATAATCTGCGTAATTTTTTCCTTTTCTAAAGGCTTATCTTTATATATCCGGATGCTTCTTCGCTTTCGGAAAAACGCCTGTAGCTTTTCAGGTGATTCGCAATCATCTTTTTCATGAATTTCTACAAACTCTTCGTCATTTAGAGAAGGTATTTCAACCGCATCTTCAGGGCAGACTGCTTTACAATGTCCGCAAAAAATGCATGTTTCCAGCCGTCTGAGCTTAATTTCGTCATTTGAATCGTCAATAATTTGACTGACACATACCTTTGCGCAATCTCCGCATACAATGCATCTGTCTGGATCAATCACAATTGAACTCATTTACATATCCTCCTTATTGATTCCGTTTGAAACAAGTATGTAAACTTGTACACACACAAAAAATATTTTGCAATAAAATGCATAAAATTAGTTTAGATATCTTCTGGTTTTGATTTTGCCCAATATTCTTCCCAGAGAAATCCTTGGTTCAGATAACGCTTAATCTGATATGGGTTACATGAGAGGATCTCTGGCTTAAAAAGAGCCCCCATGAGGAGGTTCGGAATGTATGTCCTTTGTCATCTTTAACCTCATTGCTTCTGGCTTTAGCACCTTTGGATCAGGTTGCTGGGTTGTCCTAGGGCCAGATCCCTCACACCGCTCTTCATGATTTATTTTAAGATAATCTTCCGTTAAAGCTCGTGTAATTTCAAGAGTGACTTTTGATTGATTGAGCGGGTTTAATTAAGAATCGTTATAAATTAGATAGGTTATGTTGAAATTCTGATTAACATATATGTTGACACACAAATATATAAAACATATATTCATTACCCTAAAAGCAAGTTCCTATATATTTTAGAAGGATCAGGACACATGCCAAGACCTAAGGACATATCTGCGATAGACCTTATGATGTCATTGCCGACCGCGGAGGGGAGCTCGCTGCTGCCCGGATCCGCATCACTCATCAAGGTGAAGCCCGGTGAAGGAGAAGCGGACAGCCCCATCGGCTACATGTTCAAGGGCTCTGGAGACCGTAAGGAGGAAGCCGGAGACATTGAACGTGTCGTTGCGCAAATGGACAAGCACAATGTGGCGATTGCGCAAATCCCCGTGCATCCGGAGGCGCCACAAGGTGCACTTGAGCTCTTCGAACGGTACCCGAAACGCTTCATAGGCGACGTGAGCGTGGATCCCAACAAAGGGATGGAGGCGGTTCGGTCGTTAGAAGCCACGGTCGG
>CAZYTI010000621.1:0-3648 GCA_964650065.1 uncultured bacterium | reverse complement strand
GTGTAAGGTTTTCTGTGTAAACTCCATTTTACCATCACACATATTTGGCCAAACGATCTTCAAAAAAGATCATCAGCTGTGAGTATATCATAGCCCAATCCCTATGTCGCATTGTCCATTTTCTCGATGTCTCCTCAACTGCCAGGTAAACAAGCTTAAAAAGAGACTGCTCATTGGGAAAACTCGATTTATTTTTAGCAACCTTCCTGATCTTCCGATTCAGGCTCTCAATGAGATTCGTCGTGTAGATCAGGGTACGGATCTCCGGAGGATATTTAAAGAAAGTGGAGAGCTCAGCCCAATTCTTCTTCCAGGAGGCTGAGACATGAGGATATCGTTTATCCCATTTTTCGGCAAAATCATCTAAGGCAGCAGATCCTTCTTTTTCAGTGGCTGCTTTATAAATGAGCTTTAGATCTTTGGCTATTGTTTTGCGTTCTTTCCAGGAAATATACCTCAGAGAATTGCGGATCTGTAGAGTGGAGCGGTGGCGCCATGTCCTTAGGTTAACCATATCAGTTTCCCTTCCCTTTCGGTTGAAGGGTGTCTCACTAGGTCTACCATAGCCGGTTTCCACCACCCCCTCATCAAACCGTACGTGAGGTTTTCCCTCATACGGCTTTCCGATGATTGGCGCGAATGCAGCACCAGTACAGCATACGGAGTTAGTCAACATGTTGGATCTTTCCTTGGAGTTGATACAACCCCAAACGAATAAGCTCTGCGGAGCTGAGCTTTTTGTGTTTTCGTTTGATCCCACCACGTTTACGTTTATTCCACAGGTACAGGCTTTGACTGACATAACGATCGATCTTATGAAAGTGTTTTCCACTGTTTGCCCATCTAAAGAAGTTAGACCAGCCTCGAAGTATAGGGTTCAGTTTTGTTATGATTTCTTCTGCCGACTTTGTGTAGTCTCTACCAATCTCAGTTCGAACTTTCTTCCTGATATGCTTCATCGCTTTTTGGCTCGGAAAACAGTAACAAAAGAACTTGTCTCTGTGTCGCTTACTTCTCTTCTTAACAAGATGGAATCCCAGAAAATCAAATCCTGTTTCAGCTTCAACAACCTTTGTCTTTTCAGTTGATAGTTCCAGCTTCAATCGTTTAAGCATGGTTTGCAGGGAGCACATATACGGGACTACAGTTTTGTCTCGCACCAAGATCACAAAGTCATCACAGTATCGCACGAGCTTTGTCTTCCAGTCATCATGCTGTAGTTCCCAATACTTGTCTAACGGGTGAAGATAGATATTTGCCAACAGCGGACTGAGAACTCCACCTTGAGGTGTGCCTTTTTCTGATAGATAATTCCGGTCTTGTTCAAAGATCCTGCATCTCAGCCATCGTCTTATCAACCGTAGTATCCACTTATCTCGAACTCGGTTCTGAACAAGCCGCATGAGCAGGTCATGGTCAATCGTGTCAAAATAGGCTGCGATATCTGCATCAATAACTTTAGTGTAACCGTAAGTAATCCATTTTCGGATTGATCGGATCGCATCTTGACAGCTTCGATTGGGTCGGAACCCGTACGATTCGGGCCTGAAATTTGCTTCAAATATCGGCTCCAATATGAGTTTGACTGCTCCTTGTACAACTCGATCTCTCACAACAGGGATTCCCAACGGTCGCAGTTTTCCATTTGGCTTCTTGATGAATATCCGTCGAATCGGTTGCGGTTTGTACTTCTTTGCCAGGAGTTTTTCTTGAATATCCCTGATAAAATCAACCTCTCCTTCCGCTTTGAGGGCCTTGATTGTTCGGCCATCCACTCCCGGCGCCCCTTTGTTCTTTTGAACCCTAATCCATGCCGTCCATAAGACCTCCCGCATACATATTTTGTCATACAAAACACCAAATGTCCTTGTGGAGTCCTCCTTGGCTGCCCTATGTAGCTTGTTCTGGAGTACCTGGACTTTTCTACGGGTGCGTTGAGCCAAGGAACTTTTAGCCCTGGCAGTCACCGGCCCTTCCCCATCAGAATAAGCTCCAATCAAAGCAGGGGTCCTTTCCTCCCATGAGGTTATGTTGTCCTCATGATTACCAGTACTATGACCCCCTCCGACTTCCTGAGATGCAGAACGCCCACTTCGATTATTCATCTTATAGGACATTCTTTCATGTTCTCCGTTCACATAACTCATCCCAGGATCTCCCTCGTTACTGCACAAACATTCTCGACATGCCGCCGTTGATACGCCGAGGAGTGAGCATTCCGGTTTTACTTCCATATCCGGATGCTCTGCTGCCTTCGCCCGTACACAAGAGGCTCGGCACTCCTTTGTCCGACTCTCCCATCAAACCGCCGGATATGCATAACGACGCTACCTGTGCGTTCGCTTTCGCTACGGCCTGCCGATTTGCCCGCTGGCCCTGGATGGGTACTGGCCATGCGTGTCGGACATGCTTCATGATGAACACTTACGCCTCCACCATCTGTCCCAGGCTAGCTGGCTTGGAAGTTTTACCAGCATGAGGACGCTTCACCTCATTTGTTTGTGCCATACGAGGCACGCGGTGAACAATGCATTTCTGGATTTCCGCTCTGGGAAAGACTGCTTCTATGGCCTCAGAGATGCCTTTTAGATTATCCACAGAGAAAATAAGAACATCTTCTAATCCTCGGTTCTTCAGCTCATTAAGCACAGAAAGCCAGTACTTTGCAGATTCCGTCTCACAGATCCAGAGTCCCAGGCATTCCTTCAGTCCATCCAGGTTGATACCGATGATAGTGTAAAGAGCCACATTCCGCATATGACCTTCTGTCCTTATCTTCAAAAACACCGCATCCATGTAGATAACCGCATAGATCTGCTCCAGAGGCCGGTTCTGCCATTCTCTGGCTTTCTCCAGCACTTTGTCTGTGATGGAACTTACTGTCTCCGGGGAGATCTCATAATTATAAAGGTCCTTGATGTGGGCCTGGATATCCCGGGTGGTCATACCCTTGGCATACATGGATATAATTTTTTCTTCCAGACCTGAGATGTCCCGCTTGCGTTTCTTGACCACCTGAGGCTCAAACTCAGATTTGCGGTCACGCGGAACATTCAGGTCGATCTCGCCAAATTTGGATTTTATGCTCTTGGGAGTAAAGCCGTTTCTGGAATTATCAATGACCTTAGCTTTCTGGTCATATTTTTCAAATCCCAGGTAATCGGTCAGCTCTTCTTCCAGCAGAGTTTCAACGATATCCTTGCTGATATCCCTCATAAAAGCGTTGAAATCATCAAGATTCTTAACGCCTTTTTCCTTAAGAAGTTTTTTGAGTTTTATTCTGTCGAGTACCATGTTACCTCCTTGTTTATTATATCACTAAAGAGGTTTACACAGTTTTTCTTACACTCCCTTTTCCGAGGATAGATCGCCTCTACTCCGAGAATCCGCATCAGGCTCGGGGCTTTGCCTCGGCCTACTTTAAATCCCCGGCGCTTCAACTCCCGGCTAATCCTCAGACTTCCATAAACAGGGAAATCCAGGTAGATCTTATCCATTTCATCAAGAATTCTCTGATCCTCCTCACTCAATCCGATCCTTTCATAATAGAGAGAAGACCGGTTGAAAGAGAAAATCTCGCACTGTCGCCGGATGCTCAATTGCTGGTTGTCCTTTTCCACAAGCTCTCTCTTTACAGGCTCTGGATTT
>CAZYTI010000620.1:0-3660 GCA_964650065.1 uncultured bacterium | reverse complement strand
GTCCTGCACGAGGCAGGGCTAAGGTGTTGATTTTAAAGTGTGGGCGATACGGGATTCCCCGCCTGCCTGGCTCTACAAATACTGACAATCTAATGCAAATGGCGGGCAGGGAACCTGTGACTTCCTGCTTGTAAGTTAGGAGCTCAACCATTGTTTGTTTAGGAACTTAGGGAAATTCAATATACGATTTCAGTATACGATTTAATTGTGGTTTTAGAACTTATGATTTGAAAGATATGGTGTATTTAATCCATGATCGAACAGGGGAATTTTTGTTAAAGTATAATGATTATGGAATGAATGGGATTAAAACTTCTGTGAAAGCACCCAACATGAATTCGATAGCGGAAAGGTTTATCGGATCAGTAAGAAGAGAGATACTGGATCATTTTATCATATTCAGTCAGATTAAGTTATATAATATATTGAGGGAGTACGTTGAGTATTATAATACAAAACGACCACATCAGGGTATTGAACAGACAATTCCAAAAGGTTATAATGTTAGAAATGATGGAATAATTAAATTCAGCCCAACATTATTTGGATTGAATTATGAATATTATCGGGAAGCAGCTTGACAGATGGACTAAATCAACCCAACGGGCTTTGTCAACAGTCTGAGGACGGTGTGAGAATGTCGTCCTTTTTTTTATTGTCGAGAGGGAGGAGTTGTTTTCTATAAAAATTTTAGACAAATCTTGAAACTTTGTCTTTTTCCCCTCGTATATTTGTCTAAGAAATTTAAACAAATAAGATGTGCTCTAGTTGCCGAGACGTCGGCCACCGGGGTATGAATCAGATCGCCAGGGCCCGGTGATCTGGAAAAGGAGGGCGGATTGAGATTTTTGACACGTAATGAAGAAATCGTTCTGCTCGCTATCTGGCGATTGAAAGACAATGCCTATGGTGTCAGTATACGGGATATGATCACGGCGATGACCGGCAGGGAATGGGCGATCGGGCAGGTCTATATGCCGCTTGACAAGCTGGCGCAGATGAAATTCGTGCAGAAATCCACCAGCGATCCCACAACACAGCGCGGTGGGCGAAGCAAATGCATGTACTCGCTGACGCTTGAAGGGAAAAGGGCGCTGAATGAAGTCCGAAAGCTGCAATCCGCCCTGTGGGCGGACATTTCTCCCATGGCCTTTGAAGGTGAATGCTGACCATGGCGGCTCACGGAGACAAGAGCCGTCTGCCGCTGCTTGAACGATGCCTCCTCGGCTTTTTTATACCGAAAGAGGATCGCAGCTTTCGCCTGGGCGATCTGGAGGAAGTCTATCATAGGATCCGTGATGCAGAGGGTGCTTACGCGGCCCGTCTGTGGCTGGCCGGTCAGGTGCTGCGATATCTCGGCAACCTGACTTTGACACACTTCTTTTGGAGGATGACCATGATTTTGAACTATATTAAAGTGGCTCTGCGCAAGATGGTGAAGCAGAAAGGCTATGCTCTGATTAATATACTGGGCCTGGCCATCGGCATGACCGCCACCATGCTATTATTCATGTGGGTGCAGGATGAGCGGAGTTATGACCGTTTTCACGACAACGCAAATCGCATTTACAGAGCAACGCTGGAGTATCACATCGAAGATTGGCATTTGACTCAATGCAATACGTCGGCCGCGCTGGCTCCGGCCCTCATGGAACAGTGCCCAGGAGTCGCCCTGGCCACACGGTTTACAAGGAACTCAAATGAGCTGCTGGTGGAAGTGAACGGCCAGAAGTTCAATCAGCCCGGCGTCGGCATCGGTGATTCTCTTTTTTTCAAACTCTTTACATTTCCCTTGATTCGGGGTGACGTCAAAACAGTCTTGAATGAGCCCAACACAGTGGCCCTCTCTGAAGAAACCGCACTCAAATATTTCGGCCATATCAATGTAGTCGGGGAGACGGTGAATATCAGTAACACCGATTACCGCGTCACCGGCGTTTTCAAAGACATGCCCCCCAATTCTCATTTTCATCTCGATGTCCTGCGTTCCATGACTACTTTCAATGGGCTTCGGGTACCCAATTGGGGTAACAATCCAGTAAAAACCTACTTCCTTATGAAGGAAAACGCCGACATCGGCACTGTCAAAAAAACTCTGGCTGATATTACTAAAAATCATCTGTTTCAGAATGAAGAACAGTACAATCAGGTAATGGAAAAAGGCGGTGTTGTCGGAATGCCTCTGCAGCGACTGACAGATATTCATCTCAATTCGGATCTGCTCTGGGAGTTCGAGGCCAATGGGAATGGTACTTATGTGGATTTCTTTACGGTGATTGCTGTCTTCACTTTGGTGATCGCAGCCATTAACTACATGAATTTGGCCACGGCGCGTTCCGCGGCCAGGGCCCGTGAAGTGGGGATACGCAAAACCGTCGGATCAACGCGATCCACCCTCGTGCGCCAGTTTCTGATGGAGTCCATCATTACATCCCTTGCGGCCCTGGCGGTAGCGATAATACTCAGCGGAATGGCGCTTCCCGCTTTCAGCAACCTAGTGGGCAAATCATGGCTTCAGCTCCCCTTTATCGCGACGCCCTGGATTTTGGCCCTCATGCTCGGAATTACCTTGTTGATCGGATTTGCAGCGGGCCTGTATCCTTCCTTTTATCTCTCCTCATTCAAGCCGACCGCAGTTCTGGGCGGGAAATTGAGCCGGGGAATGAAGGGTGCGAAACTGCGCAGTGTATTGGTGGTGATTCAGTTTACATTGTCAATCATCCTGTTGACAGCCACGGTGATCGTCAGCAGGCAGATGGCTTTCATTCATAACAATGATATTGGATTTGACCGGGAAGAGGTGCTACTGCTGAATACTTATGGCGCTATGGGATCCAGTGTCTCCACTTTCAGGGAGGGGCTGCTTGGAAATCCGGAGATTCTGAGCATTTCAGCCTGTACGAGTGTGCCTGGAAAGCGTTTTAATAATCGGAGTATGGGGTTACAAGTGGGTGATAAACATGGTGTGAACCTGATCATGGCCGATGAAGACTATCTGAATGTGCTGGGAATGACCATGGCCGAGGGACGGTTCTTTTCTCGTAAAATCTCCACTGATGAAACGGCCTGCGTCATCAATGAAAGCTATGCCCGTGAATTGAATGATCCCGATCTCATTGGGAAAAACATTGAAATCTGGACCGGCGGTCAAACCAGCTACCAACCCTTTACTATTATCGGCATCATTAAGGATTATCATTATGAGTCATATCATGAACGTATCAAGTCCCTGGCCATTGTAAAACAATACGGTTCTATGCCCGGCAGAGAGAATTTTATTGCCATCCGGACCCGTACAGAAACTATGAAAGGGACGGTTGAAACCATACATGCAAAATGGTCTCAATTGGTGCCGGAAATGCCTTTTGAGTACACTTTTCTGGATGCGGTTTATGATCAACAGTATCAGAATGAAGTGCGCACAGGCCAAGTATTTTCGATATTTACGGTGTTCACGATTTTCGTGGCATGCATCGGATTGCTGGGTCTGGCCTCTTTCGCCGTTGAACAGCGGAATAAAGAGATCGGCATCCGGAAAGTGCTGGGTGCTTCTATTCAACGGCTCACGGCTATTCTTGCCAAAGAATTCCTTGTGTGGATTGCGGTGGCCAATGTGGTGGCCTGGCCAGTGGCCTACCTGATCATGAACAATTGGCTGGA
>CAZYTI010000619.1:0-3661 GCA_964650065.1 uncultured bacterium | reverse complement strand
CGCTTCTTTTTATGCAAAAGACATACCCGTATTATCCTTCATGACGAGCATGCATGGGGATTACCACACACCCCAGGATGACATCGAAATGATCAACCTGGAAGGTCAAAAAATCGTATCCGATTTGATTTATTCCATTGTTGTACATCTGGCCAACAGAGATGAACCTTTGGTGTTTCAAGAGGCAGGTCCTAAAACCCGACAGAGTATGCGTCGTCGCTTTAAGGTCACGTTGGGAATCATGCCCGATGTTGCGGCCACGGATATCAAAGGATTACGTGCCAATGTGGTCATACCGGACAGACCCGCAGCCCAGGCAGGAATGAAAAAAGGAGACATCATCGTTGCCATGGAAGGAAAATCCGTCAATGATATTTATGAGTATATGCATCGATTATCCGATTTTCAACCTGGTCAGCGGATCAGTATTGAGGTCATGCGAGATGGGGAGAAAGTGATACTCATCGTTGAATTGTAATAGTCACAATCAATCATCATACAGATTTCTATAATCACGTATGCAAAAAGAAACTCTTATGAAAAAGACATCGATGATTGTTCCCGTTTTATTATCTTGTGTCATTTTATTAGACCCTCTCTTTGCTGAAGAGAAGACGATTCGGTGGCGAGTTGGAGAAGAGCTGACCTATAAAGTGAAATGGTCCTTCGTACGTCTGGGGACCTTAAGAGCCGTTATCAGCGATACACTCAGAATGAACAATGAGAAGGTCTATCATATTCATATGTTTGTGGATTCCAATCCCGCCTTGTTTTTTGTGAGTCATCATGCTGTCTATGAAACCTATTTTACGGATGATATGAAAGTGATGCTCTTCAAGGGGAATGAAAAAATAGATGGAATAAAATACGATGGCGAATATCGATATGATTATTCTGATAGTCTGGTCCATTGCATTTTTACAAATGAGAAAGAACCTTCCCGGCAAATTCGTCGGACAATACGCTTTCATGGGCGCATATTCGACGGTGCCTCGCTTCTCTATTATGCAAGGGCAAACGTTGGGTTTTCGAAGATTGATACGCTCCACTATATTGATGATGGAAAGGATGAACTGGCGATTCTTCAATTTATGGATTCCAAGGGCTCCATCAAAATACGTGCTCATGATAAATCGATTAAAAGCACATATTTAGTGGGAAGGATATTGGGGAATGGAATAGCCGGACTTCACGGTAAATTCGAAGGGTGGTTTGCTGAAGAAATGCCGAGTCCACCACTCAAGGCAAAGATGAAAGTATTCATAGGATCCGTTATTGTCGAATTGGAATCGTGGAAGGGGTGGAAACCCACCCAGGATTGATGACGGATCTTATAGGTATTCCATAGGTGCAATTTTCATAATAAAGCATGTCCTTCAGTGAGGCTTCTAAAAATTTTTCTTGCATATTACCATTAAATTGTGTAGTGTGTATGGTCACTATTTATCACTCAGAATCTTAGCGGTTTCTTTTTATCAAATAGAACTATTTTTTAATCAGCTCATTCACAGGGGGTAACAGAATGTCCACGAGTATCAAAATTGTCGGCGATGTTGCTGTTGTGACTGTGTGTGGGAAGTTGATGGGTGGTCCGGAAACCAAAGAGTGTCATGATAAATTTAAAGAGGCAATCGCGAACGGGATACGTAAAGCAGTCGTAGATTTGTCAGGCGCGGAATGGATCAACAGTCGAGGTATGGGAATATTGATCGCCTGTTACGTCTCACTCCACAATGAGGGTGGTGAACTCCGAATGGCAGGAGAGAGTCGTAAATCCAAAAGCCTCCTTAGAATGACGAAGTTGAATACGATTTTAAAAAATTTCGAATCCGTCGATGAGGCCGTCGCCAGTTTTGAATAAGTATTCGGAGTTTGACCCGAGTGGTGATTAAGGACCTTATTCGCTGAACGGGTGAAGCATGGCAGGAATTCCACGTGTTCACATTTCCTGATCTCCTTTTAATTAAAGAGAATATAAGACAAACCGAATAATGCTTCTTGTCGCTTTGAGATAAAAGCCGACTTTTATTTTAAACAATAGTATCCCACTTTTCCAAGCATGAGCATAGATAAGATCATCGAAATAAATCCATTGGCAAATTTTGGAGAACAAGCATGTCACATCCAAGCCTTGAAGACTGGGAAAAAAACTTAAAACGTATTCTTGATGAACTGGACGATTTTTTAGAAAATCAATACGGCACCCGTTACCATCTCCATCCGGCCAGGGCCAGTAGAGGGAAAACATCCAACAAGGCCCATGATGGCCTTTTCGATATCACGGCGCTTTTTACTTTAGGTGTGGGTTCAGAACACGGTGAGGGCTATGTGATCGATATTCATATGGTCACGTTAGAACAAGTCCCGGAAAAAATTCGGAACGAGATCGAGACAATTACTCTCAAGCGATTAAGGGAAAGCTTGCCAAACTATTTTCCAGGTAAAAATTTAAAAGTAAATAAAGATGGGAATGTCATTAAGCTTTATGGAGATTTAAGGTTGGGACTTTTGTAATTTGGATCTCGATGTGGATTTTCGATCCCATGATTATCTGTTTCGCAAATTGGAATGGCACCCTGCGAGGTTGTGTTGAACACTTGGCGGATTTTCTATAATCATACTGGTCGTTGAAATAATGGGAGTAAGATGTCTCAAATAGTATTTGATAAGCGAATTGTTGTTGCGGAAATCCGAAATCCTTTGAAGGATTTTCAACTCACACGGGAAGAAATTGAGATCAGAACGGATCCTTTATTGGGCCATACGACGCGTATTGTGAGTCCCAAAGGATTGGATGTCGTTCCGGAGGAAGATCCACTGCCCGATTTTGTACGCCAATCCCCGCCTTGCTTTTTCTGTGAAGGAAGGGTGGATTCCCAGACGCCCCTCCTGCCCGAGTCCATTCACGGTCCTGGGCGTCTTCAAATGGGAGAAGCCATACTGTTTCCCAATTTATCGGGGTATGGTCAGTACAGCGGTGTCTGTATCCTGTCCAAGTATCATTTTACCACGTTAGAAGAATTCAATGGTGAACAGCTCTTCAATGCCATGAAAGCCTGTCAGGTTTATTTTCAACTTTGTGCAAAGGAAGAACGAATCCCCCTTTACCCAACCGTTAACTGGAATTACCTGCTCTCAGCAGGCAGCAGTCTGTTACATCCTCACATACAACCGGTTTTAGATTCGATACCGACGACCTTTCATCAGAGACTTTTAAAAGACAATAGCGCATATATAGAGAAAAATGGCATCTCTTTTTGGAAAGAGTTGCTTGTGAGTGAAAGAGGTGGGCCGAGATACTTATATGAGACTGAAAATGTGGCCTGGTTTACACCTTTTGCCCCTCAGGGATTCAATGAAATCAATGCAATTGTCGGGCGGGGAGAATCCTTTGTAGACTTGAGTCAGGACGTGATACAAGAATTGGCAAACGGATTGATCACGGTTTTTCAGTTTTACCACGAAATACGTCACAACAGTTTCAACCTGTCGCTTTTTTCATGTCCTATGCACCAGGACGATCCAAACTTATCCATGCCCTGTCTACTTAAGATCGCCACTAGACCTGTTTTTATGCCACATTATCGTAATGATACGACCTTCTTTGAAAAATTCCATCAGGAATCGGTTGTCGACCATACACCGGAAGACATTGCAGCGG
>CAZYTI010000618.1:0-3661 GCA_964650065.1 uncultured bacterium | reverse complement strand
GTTGGCTTTCGTGTGGCGCGTTAATTTTTTAATATAATGATTTATTATCATTTAAAACCTTTACTTATGTCAAATCTTTACGCCTTCCAGGGGAAATGTACCACAAAAACACAATAACATGGATGTCATTGTGTCGTTTTTTCGATCGACCTATGTTTAAGTTCCCGAGGTCCAGCGGATAATCTGTCTTCGGGTTCCTTCTGCTATCTCAAATAATGTGCAATAAACGAGGAGACTAGATCAATGAAAACGGCCAAAAAGAATGACTGTTGTATGAATCGTCAATACCGGATGGTCAAAATGATTGTCCTCATTGTTTTTTTGGTTTCAGTACAATCCCTATGGGCTCAGGTTGATTTTGTGGGTAGCCCTACGACCGGTTATGCACCATTGCTGGTCAAGTTCACGGATCTAACTCCGTATCAATTCGGTACACGGATTTGGAGTTTCCCCGGCGGTTCACCCCCCGCTGCAACGGGAATAGGGCCCCATTGGATTCTATATAACAATCCAGGTAAATATACCGTCACATTAACGGTTTCCGGTGAAGGCACTGAGTCAGAGACCAAGGAATTTTACATTCACGTGCTTCCAAAAGGGGATTGGGATTTTGGAGATGCACCGGATCCGACCTATCCCACACTCAACACGAGTTGGGGTGCAAGACATCTTATTGTCCCGGGATTTTTCCTGGGAGTCGGCGTGGACCCGGAAACAAACGGGCAGCCCAATGCAGAAGCCACGGGCGATGACATAGATGGGTGGGACGATGATGATGGTGTGGTATTTACGAGCCTTTTGGAACCGGGGATGCCTGCGGATGTCGAGGTGACGGCTTCGGTGTCTGGTATCCTGACTGCATGGATTGATTTCACCGGGGACGGTGACTGGGACGATACCGGGGAACATGTCATCATCGATCAACCGTTGAGTGCCGGAGTGAATGCCCTTACATTTCCTGTGCCCATCACGAGTCTTCCGGGGGAGAGCTTTGCACGTTTTCGATTCAGCGGAACCCCTGGATTGAAAGTCGTAGACTGGGCGGATGGGGGTGAGGTGGAGGATTATCAGGTGACAATAGAAGTGCGGGGAATCTCGGCCATCAAATGGTCGCAGGTACCGTTGAAGCATCCGGATTCACCCTATCCGGACGCTTTCTGGGGTTGGGATGAACCTTCCACCGATACTGAGCAAATCGTATCAGATGACTGGTTCTGCGCAGATCCGCAACCTGTGACCGATATCATCTGGTGGGGATCCTATACTGAGTGGGACAGCATGACTCCGCCCCCGACTGCACCGGATAGTTTTCATGTCGCCATCTGGACGGATATTCCTGAACGGATGAATCGGGGACTGAATCATCCGGGTATTGTGGTATGGGAACTGGTCGTGGCGAGAAGTCAGGTTGGGGAACAGCTCGTGGGGAGTGACTTTGTGGTTGACCGTATGTTCAAGCCGGACTCCTGTTTTCGTTATGATTTCAGATTACTACCTACTGATTGGTTCTATCAGGAAAATGACTCGACCTATTATTGGCTCAGTATATCGGCCAAGTATGACGGTGAAATACCCGACGAGCATATCTGGGGCTGGAAGACACGGGACCGGTATTTCAGGAGCGATGCGATTCGGATTTTGGATCCGACAGTACCGGCCCTGAATGCTTCATATCAGACCGGGGAGATCATCGCCGAGTCGTGGGATATGGCCTTTGAATTGCTCACCATCGAATATGAGCGGAATTTTGATTTTGGAGATGCACCGGATCCATCCTATCCCACGGGATTATCCCGAAATGGCGCCCATCATCTCCTCTGGCCCGGTATTTTCCTGGGATCTCAAATAGACCATGAAACTGACGGTCTCTCCGATCCGGATGCACTGTATGATGATCTCAGTGGAATGGATGATGAAGACGGCGTTGCCTTTGCTTCGGTTCTGGTACCGGGTCAACCGGTCAAGGTGAGCGTGACTGCATCCACTCGGGGATTTTTAAACGGTTGGATCGATTTCAACCATAACGGAAACTGGGGAGACCCGGGTGAGCAGGTCTTTACGGATCATGCGCTGGAACCGGGAATCAACCCGTTGACTGTAAATGTGCCCGATCTGGCGATTCTTTCATCGACCTCGGCCAGATTTCGCGTCGATCCGGTGGGCGGCATACCATTCAAGGGACTGGCCATCGGCGGTGAGGTGGAAGATTATCAAGTGACGATCAGCCATGCCCTGGATTTTGGAGATGCGCCGGATCCGACCTATCCCACTCTCAGTGCCAATCAGGGTGCCAGCCACATCATTGACTGGGATATTTATCTGGGCGAAGGTGTGGATTGTGAATTTGACGGACAGCCCAATGCGGATGCCACGGGTGATACCGATGATGGTGTGGCATTCAAGACTCTAATACAACCCGGAAAACCGGCGGGGGTGGAGGTCACTGCTTCGACAGACGGTCTCCTGAGTGCCTGGATAGACTTCACCGGGGACGGTGACTGGGACGATGCCGGGGAACAGATATTTACCGATCAGACGTTGACCGCGGGCGTGAATACCTTGAGTATTGACGTGCCCATCACGAGCCTTCCCGGAGGGAGTTTCTCCCGTTTTCGGTTCAGCACGAGCCAGGGGCTGAAAGTGATCGATGAAGCGCCCGATGGTGAGGTGGAGGATTACAAGGTGACGATTGAGGAACGGGGAGAGGGGGCCATCAAGTGGTCCCAGTTGCCATTGAACCATGCGGATTCGCCCTATCCGGACGCTTTCTGGGGTTGGGACGAACCTTCCATCTATGCTGAGCATCTCGTATCCGATGACTGGTTCTGCTCTGATCCCCAGCCTGTGACAGAGATCATCTGGTGGGGGTCCTACAGCGAATGGGACAGTGCGGGTCTGCCTGCAACGGCACCGGATAGTTTTCATGTTGCCATCTGGACGGATATTCCGGAACGTTACGACCGGGGTATGAATCATCCGGGTGTTGTGGTATGGGAACAGACCGTGGCAAGAAGCCAGGTCAGCGAGCAGGTGGTGGGGAGTGATTTTGCCACGGACCATATGGTGAAGCCCGATTCCTGTTTTCGTTATGATTACAACGTACTTGCACAGGACTGGTTTTACCAGGCAGGGGATTCGACCTATTATTGGTTGAGTATTTCGGCCAAATATGAAGGGGAAATACCCGACAGGTATGTCTGGGGTTGGAAGACGCGGGACAGGTATTTCAGAAGCGGTGCGGTCCGGATTTTAGCACCTGCGGCAGCATCTGAGGATTCCGTATTTCGATCCGGTGAACTCATCACCGAGTCGTGGGACATGGCCTTTGAACTGAGAACCATCGAATATGTCCGGGAGTTTGATTTTGGGGATGCGCCGGATCCCACCTATCCCACGAAAATGTCTACCAATGGCGCTCACCATCTGATTATACCCGGTGTTTATCTGGGAAGTCTGGTCGATTTTGAGACCGATGGTTATTCAGATCCAAACGCCATGTATGACAATAACAATGGCAGCAATGATGAGGATGGTGTTTTGTTTGCTTCGGCCTTGAGTCCCGGCAGAACGGTCGAGGTGAGCATAGCCGCATCGACTGGGGGCTTCTTGAATGGTTGGGTCGATTTTAACTTTAATGGGACCTGGGGGGATGCGGGCGAGC
>CAZYTI010000617.1:0-3663 GCA_964650065.1 uncultured bacterium | reverse complement strand
AACCTACCAAATAACATGTACATTTCGAACAATACATAATAGAAAAAAAACGGCATCGGTTTTCCAATAAATATGATTATTCCCCAGTGAATTGTGCAAATGAGCGATGAAAATACAATCCATTTAATAATGTAACTTCTCAAATACAATAAGATTGAGAAAATGATGGTCGTAATAGAAGAGATTATGAATAGTAGTTTTTCACTGATCGCATCAAAAATCAAAAACTGGAATTTTACAATCCGACTTATTATTGCCCCAAAGCCATAAATAAAATAAATACTTGATAAAAGAAATATATAAAAAATAAAAAATTTAAAATATTTGGAATAATGTAGAGGAAAGTCACAAAATGATTGATGCTTATTAAATTCGTAGGTACAAAATAATCCGACTCCAGCAACCACAAAGGATACCGGAATTCCCCAGATACCCTGAAATCTCATCAATATAAAAATATTTAAGGTAAAGAAAATGATGTAGAGAAGGGCAAAATACATTCATTGTCCTAACATTCATGCTGCCAGGGGCAAGCCCAGCAATAACTATGATTATCCCCTGAATCGAAACAATCGGGGGGACCCGCAGTTATGGACTCGTATCCCAGGTTTTCTTTGGCGAACGATTCCCATATTTCTTTCACCTTTTGAGTCCATACTTTTTCTAACTCGAGGATTTGATTGGCATCGATCGACATAGTTTTCTCCTTTCATTTTGACCCCTTCCGTGACTTTCACCTCTCCCAGAAGTAAAAGATCAAATACTGAGGACAATTGACCGGCACCACCTCCTTAGTTATTCATTTTGACATACACACCAGAGAGTGACATTTCGTTCAACCATCATTGATAATGTTCAATCACCGAAAATATTTTGGAAAACTTGAATGGCCCTAAGAATGCCCTCTTCCTTGACATCCAGGTGAGTTACGGCCCGAAGCTGCGTGGGGCCGATGGCCAGGATGAGTATGCCCTGATTATCTAATTTTTCAACGATTTGTTGTGCTGTGTATTTTGCCCCTTCTACATCCATAATGATGATGTTGGTTTGTACAGATTCCAAATTTATCGTAATGCCGGGGAGTTCTGCCACCGCCTCTGCCAACATCCCGGCGTGACGGTGATCCGCGGCCAATTTCTCTATGTTGTTCTCCACTGCGTAGAGAGCACCCGCAGCTAAGATACCGACCTGACGCATACCTCCACCATAAATTTTACGGTATCGATGGGTCCGCACGATGTAATCTCTGTCACCGAGCACCATGGAACCCACTGGTGCGCCAAGCCCTTTTGAGAAGCACACGGTGACCGAATCGAAGTATTGGCCGTACTCCTTCAGAGATATGCCCGTTGCCACCGATGCATTCCATAAACGAGCACCATCCAGATGCATCTTAATATGATGTTTATCGACCACATTCCGAATGCGCCTAATCTCATCGATGGGATAGATACACCCCCCTGCCTGGTTGTGTGTGTTCTCCAGACAGATGAGTCGTGTAGGCGGGAAATGAACATTCTGCGGGCGAACCACGGCTTCCACCTGGTCGGCCGTCATCACGCCGTTCCGACCATCCACGGTTCTGAGCTGTACACCCGAAAGCAATGCGGGTGCACCGGCCTCATAGTAAAAGATATGGGCATTGCTATCCAAAATGACCTCATCTCCGGGTTGTGTATGGGCGTTGATAGACACCTGATTTCCCTGAGTGCCCGAGGATACAAAAAGACCCTCCTCTTTGCCCATCATGGCAGCAACTTTTTCCTGGAGTAGGTTTACCGTAGGATCCTCTCCAAAGACATCATCCCCTACTTTGGCGGTAGCGATTGCCTCACGCATGGCTTCGGATGGTTTGGTAAATGTATCACTGCGTAAATCTACGATCATGGAAGGACTTCCAATGTTTACTTATAAATTATAATAATTTATTTAAAATGCAAGAAATAAAATGACGCTTATCGGAAACCTACCTTGACATAACTGATTGGATTTCTTATATTGATGTCACTTTATGATGTTCAATGAAATATTCATAAGTGTCGGATGATGTATAGCATAAATAATGTAATCGCACTGTCCTCTGTGTCCAGTGTTGGATATCCTCATCTAAAACTAAGGATACGATATGAATATTCAATTTTTCGGAGCCGCCCAGTCTGTTACGGGTTCCATGCATTTATTGACAGTCAACAATAAAAAAATCCTGCTCGATTGTGGTCTCTTCCAGGGCAGCCGTAAGGAAGCTTTTGAGAGAAACCGTAACATTCCCTTTGATCCGGCATCCGTCGATACCATGATCCTTTCACACGCCCACATCGACCACAGCGGCAACATTCCCCAGCTCGTCAAATTAGGATTTTCAGGAAATATATTCTGTACCCATGCCACTCAAGATCTGGCGACGGTCATGTTGCGCGACTCGGCTCATATACAGGAAAAAGATGCCGAATTTGTGAATAAACGTCATGTCAAAAAAGGGCTCCCCAAAATCCATCCCCTCTATACCATGAACGATGCAGAGAATTGCATGAATCATTTCATCGGCATTGGATACAATCGTCCCTTTCGAATCTCACCCAATGTGCAATTGACCTTTCTCGATGCCGGTCACATCATCGGATCAGCCATTGTTCAGCTGGATCTGGAACAGGACGGACAATCGTCCCGTCTCACTTTCACAGGAGATCTGGGTCGGAAAGGACTCCCGGTCATCCGTGATCCTGTTCAGGTAGACTCCACCGACATCTTCATCACCGAATCAACATATGGCAATCGCACCCATGATCCCGTTGATGATATGAAGACCAAGTTGAAAGAAGTGGTCCAGCGAACAGTGAAACGGGGTGGAAAAATTATCGTTCCATCTTTTTCCCTGGGCCGGACACAGGAACTGGTCTACTTCCTCCATGAACTTTTTAATGAAGGCACCCTCCCCGAGATCCCCATCTTTGTAGACAGCCCCCTGTCTGTAAATATCACAGAGGTGTTCCGACTTCATCATGAATGTTTCGATGCAGAGACACGGGGTGCTTTCCTGGATAATCACCAGGATCCCTTTGGCTTTTACCGTCTTCGATACATACGGCAGACAGAGGAATCAAAGAAGTTGAACACATTCAACGAACCGTGTATGATCATCTCTGCGTCGGGTATGTGCGAAGCCGGACGCATCCTCCACCATCTGGCCAACAATATTAACGATCCGAAAAATACGATACTGGTGATTGGATTTATGGCTGAAAACACACTGGGCAGACGTATCGTAGAAAAGCGCCCTTCCCTGAAGGTATATGGAGAAACGATTCCCCTAAGAGCCGAAGTGGTGATCATGAACGGTTTCAGTGCCCATGCCGACAAGAACGATCTCACTGCCTATTTTGAGGGCCTACAAAGAGAACGGCTCCGCCATGTGTTCATCGTACATGGAGAGCCTGAACAATCGAGCGTCTTGGCCCAGGAAATACAGACCCGAGGATTCGAAAACGTAACCATACCTCAGCGCGGACAGAAATTCGATATCTGATCTAATCCTTTAAATATTGCTGATACGTCTCAGTCCGTTCGGGATCGATTCTTATCAGTTTTCGCAGGATATCTTGATCTTCCTTGAAAAGATCGATGAATTCCACGTGATGCGCTTTAAGAAAATTGAGGGTTTCTTCA
>CAZYTI010000616.1:0-3663 GCA_964650065.1 uncultured bacterium | reverse complement strand
TTTCGAGATACTGGGCTGCTAATTGGAGTCAACCTTCCCAAACATACCACATGTTAGGCCAATACGATCGGGAATTAGCTTTAGCCCGACGTGGTCGAGAGTGGTTGCCCGATCGAAGGAGCCTATTGGATAATGAAATTCGGGCGCTTGCGGCCCTGGGCCGAACCGATGAATTGGGCGAGATCATCAAAGAAGGCCTTACTATTTCCGGAGGCGTTCATGGAAATAGCATACGTTTAGCGGCACAGGTACTCCGGGCCCACGGACACATCGAGTCGGCAGGGAAACTGGTGGAACAGGCCATTGCTTGGTATAGAAGCCGGCCCGATCAGGAAGTGCCGGAATTACGGGATGATATCTATGATGCCCTTTATTGTTCGGTCATCTGGGATGAGGGTCAATTGGACAGTCGTACAGATGTCGACAGGGAAGAGGGAGAAATCCGTTTTGGCTCGGTCAGGGAAGAGCGTATCGATATGCTGAAGCAATTGGCACAGGAACTTACTTCAGAGAATCCCGAAGATATTGAGTCCCAAGGACGGTTGGGTACTTTGGCCGTACGATTGGGTAACAATGATGAAGCACTCAGGGTCTTCCAATGGCTCGGTCATCAGGATCGGAAGTACATGTATGGTCGAAACATTGCATGGCAGGCAAAGATTGCCACGATCTTAGGGGAATACGATCGTGCTGTCACACTCTTTCAGGATGCCTTTATTCATGGGTATGGGTACCGAGTCGATTATCACTATAATCCCGATTTGGAGGAACTACGAAAATATCCGCCTTTTCAGGAATTTTTGAGGCCGAAGGATTAGCTAGCTTATCCTTCCGAAGGTTTACAGTAGTGCATGTAATAAATTGAAGGGTGTGAGCAAACAGACAGGAAAACCTTCGGAAGGTTACAGTTCTTTAAAAGTCTTGACGTTGTGGCGTTCACTCACACCCCCCTAATCCCTCCCGATGAATCGGGAGGGACTTAAGACTTTCGGAAGTAAAAAGTCAAATGTATGAGAAAAAATGGCTATGAACGATTTGAAATGTAGATCACTCCTATGGACGATACTGATTTTTTCTTTTTTAATAAAGATTCCCTCCACTTTTGCACAAGACCGGATCGTATTACAACGTGTCGACGGACCCATCACGTTCGATGGCATGAGTGATGAACTGGCCTGGCAGTCTATCCAGCCGCTTCCCCTCATCATGCGGAGTCCTGATTACGGTCATGAACCCTCCGAGAGAACCGAGATATTGCTCGGTTACGACGATGATTATTTTTACATAGGTTGTCGTCTCTTTGACAGTGATCAGTCAAAGATCCAATCCACGGCCACGAAGCGGGACGACTGGAAGACCAGTCTGGATCATATCGGCATTATCATTGATACGTTCAACGACAATGAAAACGCCATGATATTTGTCGCCACGCCTTCGGGACTGCGGATCGATGCGACGACCAAGAACGATGCTTTGGGGGCTCCCGCGACCAATCTCGATCTGAGCTGGAATACTTTCTGGGATGTGGAAACAGTCAGAAATAGCCAGGGTTGGTTTTGTGAGATGCGGATTCCCTTTTCGAGTCTCCGGTTTCAGGACAGGGACGACGGCCATGTCATCATGGGCTTCATCGCCTATCGATGGATCCCCCGGAAGAATGAAATGGCCATCTTCCCGGGCATAGAATTGAAACACGGTTCCTGGGGTTTTATTAAACCATCCCAATCCCATGAAGTTGTGATTGAAGGCATCCAGAGCCGCAGGCCCTTCTATGTGACTCCGTACATCTTGGGCGGAATCGGTCAGAACAATGATCTCAATGACGATGAGACGGCCTATGCCCGAGATGACGATACGGATTTCGAATTGGGACTGGACGTCAAGTATGGGCTCACCAATAACCTCACCCTGGATGTGACTGCGAATACCGATTTCGCTCAGATCGAAGCCGATGACCAGCAGGTCAACCTGACCCGATTCTCCCTGTTTTTCCCAGAGAAACGGCTCTTCTTTTTGGAACGATCGAGTAATTTTGAATTCAATTTCGATGATTCAAACCGTCTCTTTTACAGCCGGCGTATTGGTATTTATGATGGAAAACCGGTACGTATCTATGGCGGTGGAAGGATCGTGGGACGCGTGGGCCCATGGGATGTGGGATTTTTAAGCTTACAGACGGCGCCAAAAGAGGATATCTCTTCCGAGAATTTTACGGTTCTCAGTCTGCGCCGCCAGGTCATCAATCCCAGGACATATATCGGAGGAATCGTTACCAATCGTATGGAATTGGATGGCGGCTACAACACGGCCTATGGCCTCTTCGGTATCTTTCATCTCAGAGGTGAAGATTATCTTACTTTTCGTTGGGCCCAGACCTTTGAAGATGGCGCGGATAACGATCCCTTCTGCCTGGAATCGGCAAGACTATACGCTATTTGGGAACGTCGTTCGATTAAAGGATTGGCGTACAATTTTAGCTATTCCAGAGCCGGGGACGCATACAACCCAAGGATGGGGTATGAACGCCGCGAGGATAATACACAGTTTAAAAGTCGATTGCTATATGGGTGGATCCTTGGAGAACATTCTGCCATGCAGACCCACTCCATTTCTTCTCATGGATTTGTATTCCTGCGGAATCATGACAATTCAGTGGAATCGGCCGAATTCGGTCCAGGATGGGAATTTAGAATGAAGTCCGGTTTTACCGGTGCTATTGCAGCCAAGATATACTACGAGGATTTAGTAGAAACCTTCGAACTCTGGGACGATACCGAGGTGCCTGTGGACCAGTACACATTTTACGGTCTTGAAGGTAAAATCTCTACGTCCGAAGGTGCGCTCTATAAAGTGGGCGCAAATTTTCAGGCCGGATCATTTTACGATGGCTGGCGGATCACCCTGGGTGTGACGCCCCGTTGGAATGTCTCCCCTCATTTGGAGCTGAGCGGGTTTTATCAGATCAACCGGCTTGTTTTGGATTGGCGTGACCGGGCGCTGCTGGGCCACGTTGTGAGATTGAAGTCGTTGGTGATGTTGAACGTAAACTTATCGATATCGACTTTTTTGCAGTACAACAGCATCATAGACAGGATTATCACCAATGTCCGTCTACGGTACAATCCCCGCGAGGGGAACGATTTCTATCTGGTTTATGATGAAGGATACAACACCGACCGGTACAGGGAAGATCCTTTCCTGCCGGTAACGCGTAACCGGGCGGTGATGGTGAAGTATACGTACACATTTACTTTTTAATCGTACGTTCAGGTGGTCTCCACTTTGGAAGTGGAGACCACCTAATAGAACGCGCTTTAGAAGTGGAGACCACCTAATTGGTCATGAAACCATCAATTTTACAAAAAAATAAAAATCGATTATTCTACCGGGATACCTTTTCCTTTCCATCGGCTTGTGTTCTATCGGTATTGGTCCATGGGGTCATCATCGTCATTATCATACAAGTGGGCAATTTTATCAAGGATTCGGATATCCAGCGTGAGGGACGATATCTCAATGTTGTTCTGGGCACTGCGGATGCACAATCTGCTCATATTCAAAAGCGCAATGCGTTTTTCAATAGAAGTGATAGGCCATTGGATAAATCCCAATTGGCGAGCAAGCCGATTGAACCGGAATTGAATCCGTCCGTTGACATCAATA
>CAZYTI010000615.1:0-3669 GCA_964650065.1 uncultured bacterium | reverse complement strand
CACCGACCACATCGAATATCAGCCCCATAAAAAGGACGTGCCCACGAACCACAACCGTCCCTTTGAATTGGCAAAACCGAATGCAGACGCCTACGATATGATCATCATCCGAGCTGCGGAAATAACACGAAGCATGCCACCCGGCCATCTCAATGCCATCTTTTTAAAAGATGCGGATCCCCTGGATACCGAAGATTACAGAGATGCCATCAAAGCCGCCGTGGATCAGGGGGGATTTGTCTTCTGGAATCATCCGGGATGGACGGGCCAGCAGCCGGATGGTATCTCAAAATGGTACGAGAATCATACCGAAATATATGAAAAGGGGTGGATGCACGGCATTGAGGTGGTGAACGGCCCCGAATATTATCCCAAAGTTCACAGATGGTGCCTGGAGAAAAAACTCACCTTCATCGGTAACTCAGATGTACATGGCCCCATGAACCTAAATTTTCTATCCGATCCAAACAATCACCGGTCCATGACACTGGTATTCGCAACGGCGAGAACCCCCGCAGCTTTAAAAGAGGCATTATTCGACCGGCGTACTGCCGTCTATATGAAAAACATGCTTATCGGTGAAGAGAAATATCTAAAGCCTATTTTTCACGAATCCATTGAGATACTGCATACCGGTGTAACACTAAAGGGGAAAAGTAGAGCGGCCATACAGGTACACAATAAATCCCAGATCCCTTTCGAATTGGTCTCTGCCGGAGAGGTTCAGGATCTTTCTGTTCCCAAAAGAATCACCCTTCATCCGGACAAAACCATCATCATGTCCTATAGGGCCACATCTGACACCTTAAACGTTCATCGAAAGGTCAGCATTCCCTATAGAGTGAAAAATCTCCTCATCGCACCGGAAGAAGGACTTCCGGTAAGTCTCGACATTAACCTGACATTTTTACCGGCTGAAAAATAAATTGATAGAACAGATAAAAATTGCTCTCGAAAAAATTGGCGAGGCAAAAATTGCCCTCGTGGGATTCCCTTTTGATGTGAATTCCTCTTATCTCCAGGGACCGGCCCAGGCGCCACCCTTGATACGGGAGGCTTTCCATTGCGAATCGGCGAACATGTGGAGCGAATTGGGGATCGATCTGGGTGACGAGTCTCTCATTTTTGATGCGGGTGATTTGGAAACCGATTCTCCCTCGAAAGATCTGCTAAACATTGAAAAAACCATCACCTTGTTATTGAATCATAACCTAATTCCCTTATCCCTGGGAGGTGACCATTCCATCACCTATCCCATCATCAAGGCGATCCATGAAAAATATCCTGACCTCCAAATCCTCCACATCGATGCCCATCCGGATCTCTACAATGAACTCCAGGGGAATCGGCACTCCCACGCCTGTCCCTTTGCTCGAATCATGGAAAACGGTCTGGCACAACGCCTGGTTCAGGTGGGCATACGCGGCATGAATGGACATCAGCGCGCCCAGGCCAAAAAATTTGGTGTCCAAGTGTTGGAAATGAAGGACTGGAGAGATGATATCCGCCTGGAATTCGATGGGCCCTTGTATATCTCTTTTGATTTGGATGGGCTCGATCCTGCTTTTGCTCCCGGTGTCTCCCATTTTGAGCCAGGGGGCTTAACGACCCGGCAGGCGATTCAAATAATACATAGGGTGAAAACACCCAAATTTATTGGTGCAGATATTGTTGAATTCAATCCCCAACGGGACGGATCGGGTATGACGGCAATGGTAAGTGCAAAGATACTTAAGGAAATCACTGCCCGAATGCTCTTGCCTTTTACAAATACAAACCACAGAGAGCACAGAGAGAAAACAATTATTGTATAATTTGAATGATATTATTGAGTTCTCTTCATTCTCTGTGTTCCCTGTGGTTCATTTTAAAAATCAAAAACTTGTACAAAGGGAGACGTTATGAGAAAATCACCACGTTGGATAATGATATCCTTCCTAGTATGGATACTTCCTCAGCAGATCCATGCCCAACCAGAGGTCGATCTTCATGCCTTGGATAAGTACATTGAAAAGGCCGTTCAAGATTTTAATCTAACCGGCCTGGCCATTTCCATCGTTCAAAATGACAGTATCATCTTTAATAAGGGCTATGGTTACAAGAATCTAAAAACCAGTGAGGCAATGACAACGGGATCACTATTCAACATTGCCTCCTGTTCCAAGGCCATAACCGCTGCATGCATGGGTATGCTGGTGAAAGAAGAGAAGCTGAATTGGAAGGATAAAGTGATCGATTATCTCCCCGAATTCCGTTTATCCGATCCGTACATTACCAAAGAACTGAACATAAAAGATCTCCTGTGTCATCGATCCGGCCTGGCCACTTTTGATGGAGATCTCTTATGGTATGGCACCCATTATGACAATGATGAAATTATTCGCAGAATGAGATACCTGCCTATTCGTAACGATTTCAGGAGTGAATACGGTTATCAGAACAACATGTATCTCATCGCAGGTGAAATTATCAGAAAGGTGACTGGTATGACCTGGTCGGAGTTTGTCTATGAAAGGATATTTCAGCCATTGGAAATGTCTGAATCCAAAACCTGCGGTAACCACGTTGCAAAAGATCAAAATCTCGCCCATCCTCATTTAAATCGTATCATTCAGGAACCCCAGATGAGTCAACCCAATCCTTGCGGCTCCATTTTTTCCAGTGTCGATGAAATGTCCCATTGGATGAGCATGTTGCTGAATGGCGGTTCGTGGAAAGGACAGATTATTTTAGACGACAAAATCATCTCAGACCTTTTCTCAGCCCAAATTCCTTTAACCGTCTCATCATTTATGAAGCAGAATTCCACCCATTTTCATGCCTACGGATTGGGCTGGTTCCTGTTTGATTACTGGGGAAGAAAAATCGTGGAACATGATGGCGGTATGCCCGGCTATATTGCGAAGGTTACTCTGGTGCCCGAGGAAAAACTGGGCATTGTCATTCTAACCAATGACATAAATTCCCTCACCCTCCCTTTGCGTTATAAGATTTTGGATGTCTTCCTCAACGACCAACAAAAAGATTGGGCCGCTGAATTCTTCAGGTATGAAGAAAGCCGTAAAAAAATGCAGGAGAAACGACAATCCGATCGATTGACGAAAAGAGTAGAAAAAACCAAGCCCTCACACGAGTTAACCAAATACACCGGCTCCTATCACGATCAGATGTACGGAGATGCTCTGATCGTAATCGAAAATAACACATTAAAATTAATCCTTTCGCCCGCAGAAGCGTTGTTCGTCAGTAAAATGGAGCATTGGCATTTCGATACATTCCGGATAAAATTTGAAGATGAATTTCTTCCCGAAGGATTCGTCACCTTCGATTTCAACTCCAATGCAGAAATCACCGGATTTAAAATCGATCTTCCCAATCCGGACTTTCATTTTTATAATCTTGACTTTAAGAGAATTAGCAACAGCATAAACAAATAGTATTTGTAATTTGGAATTTGATATTTGAAATTTCAAGACTGAGTGGCATTCAAATCTTTAATTTATAAGGATGATGTAATGCGAGTTACAAATGATAAATATGACAAACCCATCATGATCAGCGTCTCCGGAATACGAGGGATCGTCGGTGAGGGGCTCACCCCTGAACTCATTGTAAACTTTGCTGCGGCCACCGGGACCTTTTATGGTAGAGGAAAGGTGATGGTTGGCA
>CAZYTI010000614.1:0-3669 GCA_964650065.1 uncultured bacterium | reverse complement strand
GCCGGACAAAGATATTTAGCAAAAAGGAAGGCGGGGAGGCAAGCCTAATATTATACAACTGAATAAAATTAAACAAGTTAAACAAAAAATATCAAAAACTTTTGACACTACGTTTATGATTGACAGGAGGGTAGAATGAACCACCATCATGATTACCGAATCTGTATTACAATCCTTATCTCGATTTTCTTTCTGGGCATGACCGGGCTCTCTGCCCAGGAACTGGATCCAGATCTCCTCAAAACATTTACTTACCGGGAGATCGGACCCACACGCCAGGGCGGGCGCTATGTGGACTTTGCCGTACCCAATGGGCAGCCCTTTACCTTCTACACCGCCACGGCTTCCGGTGGTTTGTGGAAGACCACCAACAGCGGGATCACCTATGAATCCATTTTCGAGCCTCCATCGGTTTTTTCCATTGGCGATATCGCCGTGGCCCCGTCGGCACCAGATGAGGTCTGGGTCGGAACGGGTGAGGGGAACAATTCCCGCTCTGTCTATTGGGGGGATGGTATTTACAAGTCCACCGATGCCGGCAAGACCTGGACAAACATGGGACTGAAAGAGACCCAGCACATCGGTCGCATCGTGATTCATCCCGGGAATCCCGATATCGTCTATGTGGCGGCCCTGGGGCACCTCTACTCGGAGAATGAAGAACGGGGTCTCTACAAGACCATTGATGGAGGTCAGACCTGGGAGAAGGTGCTGGAGATTGTCGATCATGACAAAACCATCGGTGTGGTCGATGTGGTCATGAATCCCAAGAATCCGGATGTGCTCTATGCGGCCGCATATGACAAGGTACGCAGACCCTGGACCTTCAACTTAGGCGGACCGGGCAGTGGTATCTATAAGACTGAGGATGGTGGACAGACGTGGACCCAGCTTGCCGGCGGTCTCCCCGGCGGTATGTTAGGGCGTATCGGTCTCGATATCTATCCCAAGAATCCACGGATTCTCTACGCCATTATCGAGAATGCCAACAAGGAAGGCATGTCCGATGAGGAAAGATACCAGGAACTCCTGGAGGGGAAATCTTCCCGAGGCATTATCGGCAACGAGGTTTATCGAACTGACGACGGCGGTTTCTCCTGGCGCAAGGTCAGTGAAGAAAAGGCCAATCTCGGCGGGAGTCCGCCTTATTACTATGGCCAGATCCGGGTGGATCCCAACGATCCAGATCATGTTTATAACCTGATGATCTCGGTGGCGGAATCCAAAGACGGGGGTGTGACCTGGGAGCGGGCCTTTCGATTTGGCGGTGACAACCACGCCCTTTGGATCGATCCCGAGAATTCACATCATATGCTGCTGGGTTATGACCACGGCATGGGCATCACATACGATGGTGGAGCCACCTGGTTTCACCCGGACTATGTGTCCCTGGCTCAGTTTTATGCAATTGGAATAGATATGGAACGGCCCTACAATGTTTACGGAGGCACTCAGGACAATGGCTCTTTAAAGGGTCCCAGTACCAAGCGCAATGGTGGGCCCATCCAATTCGAGGACTGGACCCGGGTAGGCGGCGGTGACGGTTTTTATAATGTGGTGGATCCTACGGACAGCCGTTGGCTCTACAACGAGTCTCAGTTCGGCAATATGTACCGCCGTGATCAGGTCACGGGTGAAGCCGTGAACATCAAACCGCGGGGAAGGGACCTGCGTTTCAACTGGTCGACACCGATCTTCATCTCTCCCCATAATCCCAGAACCCTCTATGTGGGTACCCACAAGCTGATGAAATCCACGAATCGCGGTGATTCGTGGGAGGCCATCAGTGAGGATCTGACCAATCCCGACTCCACCAAGCTGACGGTCAATGGCAGTGGTGGAGACGGTAACATCCAGTATTCCACCATAACGACCTTGGATGAGTCGGTGTTGGAAGCAGGTGTCATCTGGGTGGGCACCGATGACGGCAATATCCAGCTTACCCGGGACGACGGTAAATTCTGGACCCAACTCAACCACAATATTCCTGACAATCCGGGCTATTGGGTCAGCCGGGTTATTGCCTCGCAGCATGATACGGGTAAAGCCTACATCTCCTATACCGGTTTCCGGCGAGACGATTTTCGTCCCTTTGTCTACGTCACCGATGATTACGGCCGGACCTGGCGGTCCATTGCAGAGGATCTGCCCAACGAGTCGATCAATGTGATTCGTGAGCATCATGCCAATCCCAATCTTTTGTTTGTGGGAACCGACCTGGCAGTCTACATTTCCATCGATGGAGGAGAGCATTGGACCCGGATGAAGAACAATATGCCCACACAGCCGGTGCACGATTTGGTGATCCATCCCCGGGAGGACGATTTGGTGGTGGGAACCCATGGACGGGGCTTCTTCATTGCCGACATTTTTCCTTTGAAGTCATTGTCCAGGAAAGTTTTGAAAAAAAACGGGGTCTTATTCGATATCGAGCCCAAGGTGAAGTGGCGTGTTCTGCCCCAAAAAGTGACGGCCTACAACAACTTCAGCGGACAGAGCGAATCCCGGGGGCTGACCATATACTATTACCTGAAGAAGGATAAGGCGGCCGAGGTGAAAATCAAGATTTTCCAGGGCTTTGTCCAGATCAACGAAATCGCGGGTGAGGATTCGACAGGCATTCACAAGGTGGTCTGGGATATGACCAAGAAACGTCGCCGTACCGATGAGGAGATGGAGCGGTTCAAGAAACGCATCGAGGGTAGACGGGAATTGCAGGAGTCTGATTATTTTGTGACTTCTGCCGTGAATCCAGGGGTGTACCGTGTGGTGTTGGCCGTGGATAATAAAGAGTGGGAGACTGAAACTGTTATCTTGGAAGATGAGTGGTGGAACCATTGATCTATCATCTGTACGTATAGGTGGTCTCCACCTGCGAGGTGGAGACCACCTAAAACACATGTTTGTGCTTGACATTTGTGTAAATATTTTTTAAATATTCACATACAGACGATGTGAGCAATGACGTTCGACAGTTTGATAAATGGAGAGTTAAAATATGCGGAAAGCAGAAGATATCATTATCAACGGTATACTGCTCAGCGAAATACTTGACCGACATGTGGAATATACTCAATCAGCCTATCACTCCAAAGAAAACGCTGATCCTCGGAAAGCCGACCTGCGGTGGGCCCGTCTTCAGGAGGTCGACCTGCGAGGAGTGGATCTTCGGGGTGCCAATTTTGAGAAAGCCAACCTTCAGATGGCCGATTTAAGTGGTACTGATTTTGAGGGTGCCCATCTCCAGGGGACCGATCTTCGTAAGGCAGATCTCCGGGGTGCTAACTTTGAAGGGGCTACTCTGGGAGAAACCGATTTGCGAAGTGCCTTACTTCGCGGTGTTAATTTTGAAGGAGCAAATCTCCAGGGAGCCAATTTATTGGAAAGCGATCTTCGGTTGGCCCATCTCAGGGGTGCTGATCTTCAGGGTGTCAATCTTCAGGGCGCGGACCTGCGAGAGGCCAATCTTCAGGGGGCCGATCTCCGGAATGCAGATCTTCGAAAAGCCAATCTGCGTGATGCGGATCTGACGGATGCCAATCTTACCGGTGTGAGAATATATGGAACGATGATGGAAGGCTGGCATATTACCTCAATCCAATGTGAATATGTTTTTGTCGATGAAGAGGGGAGTGCACAGCAGCCATCAGACAGAAAATTTGAATCGGG
>CAZYTI010000613.1:0-3675 GCA_964650065.1 uncultured bacterium | reverse complement strand
TTCCACTAATGACTGTCAACTGATTTTTCACTTCATGAGCCACATCAGCAGCCAATCTACCCAATTGCGACAACCTTTGTGACTCTTCAATCCTTTTCCTTTCGGTCATGTCCCGGAAAATACTCCGGATCCCGTGAAAATGGCCATTATTATCAAATATCCCTGTAGCCCTCATCTCTCCAAAGATCTTTCTCCTGTTCTTCGCTTCCAAAACGAGATCATGGATGTCCTCTCCATCGGCCAATAATATTTCACGTCTCTTTTTCGACACTTCTACACTCTCTTGATCCAAAATTTCGGAGAACGCCATTCCGATCAATTCTTCTCTGGAATATCCCAGAAGACTAACCATGGATTGATTCACATAAGTCAAATCTCCATCTTTGTTGGTAATAAACATCAAATCCGTGGCCGTTTCCATGAATGTTCGAAACTTTTCCTCTGAAATTCTCAATGCTTCTTCCAAGTCTTTACGTTCGGTAATATCGCAAACAACGGCTTGCATCAAGCCTCGAGTTAAATCGACCACACTCGAACTGATCTCCACATCAAACACGGATCCGTCACTTCTCCTGAACTTGGAATCAAAACGGATCGAGCAGGTTTCAGTGCCATCCTTAAACGCTTCCTTTGACCGTGTTAATTCTTCTTCAGTATGAAGATCCAGGAAAGATATTTTCAAGAGATCTTCTTTGGAATAACCCAACATCTTGCATGCCTTGTTATTCACATCAAGTATGTTTCCATCAAAATCATAAATAAAAACAGCATCATTTGCATGTTCAAAAAGCTTGCGAAAATGCCCCTCTCGTGTTTGTAGCTCTTTCTCAGTCTCCTTAATATGCGTATTCTCCAAATTGAGGTCGTCTACAGAAACACTCACTTTTGATAGGTCATCGGTAATCTCATCGATAGCCCTGGAAATCTGCCCAATCTCATCCTCGGTATTCGTACCCACTCTGTACTCCAAATTACCAGAGCAAATAATATCCATCCCTTGCGAAAGTCTACGAATCGGCCGGGAAAGAACAAGGGAAGCGAAAAAACCAATCACACTTGTGATCAAAATTGTGATGAAAATCACAAAAGCGACAGGACTGCCTTTCGAAACCAGTACGGCCATCACTCCAGCTAAAATGATACCCGTTACAAAAAACGATAATATGAATTTAATTATTGCTTTCATAATTCAAAGATAAATATCTTTCCGGTATTTCAAATTGTTCCATGGGTGATAAGGACCGTTTAATGGTCCACATGAACTGTCCTTTGCGATCCTTTTCCAGCAAATTAATGATGCGTGGCTCCTTATATTTCTCCCCCTCCGAGTTATAAAGGACCTCAATCTGTGGACGTTTTTTATCCAGAACACTTCCCTGAATGACCAATCCCACTTCTCCATTATCCAGCTCGACCAATGTACCTGGGGGATATACGCCTATAGCCGTGAAAAAATTGTTTAAGATATCCGGATGGAACTTCTTTCCCGCCAGTGCGACCATATCTTCATACAATTTCTCAGGTCCACCATCTTCAAAAAATGATGGACTGTTTCTCAATTTATTATAATAATTTGATATGGATATCATCATACTGACAATGTTCAATTCTTTGCCATAAAGTTTTTTAGGAAATCCGGACATATCATACCACATATTATGTTCAAACGCGGTAACGGCCGAAAGGGTATTTTCGCCTTCTGTTTCTAAAAGTATTTTTGCTCCGCGGATATCCTCTTCAGCTCTCCTTTTTATATCTTCAACTGTAACTCGTTCAGGATCCTCAACGGGATCGGCATTCGTAGAGATCTTCCCGATATCGTGCAGAAGTGCGGCGGTAGTCACCTCGTTTAAGTACTTTTTTTCTACACCAAGCATTTCAGCCTGCATGACTGTAAAAATCGCTGTGTTTACATTATTTACAAATCGATTTTCATCATGGAGTCGGATAGACGTAAGCATCAAGAGTAAATTCTTATTCCTAATCAGACTATTCACCAATCCAGACACAATGTGTCGGGCAGATTCGACACTGAGGGACTCATTGCCTTTGATATTTTCAAAAGTTTTCTGAATAAAATCGATATTCTCCTGATAACATTTTTTTGTATAAACATCCATATCGCCATCAATATTTTCATCCGGGCCAATCTCTTGATCTTTACCCTGTTTTTCCTGAGCACCATCTATTGACAGGTCCTTTCGAATAGCACCGATATCACCGATGCCGATGTTCTGAATCGACGTTTTAGCAAATACTTTTTCGATTCCTCCGGCCTCTTTCATCGATTTGGGTTTCGTCCCCAGTATTTGTATAAATTCCAAAATCTCTCTTTTTGAAGCACCTCGAAAAAAGCTGATTTTTCTTACATTGAGCGCTTTTAAATGGGTGATGAAACTCTTTCTTTTTTTACTCAACTCATAAAAAGGTCCTTTCTCGAATGCGATCTCGTCTCCAATAATGCCCACCGTAATCTGTTTCCGCTCTGCTAATATTTCATTAAATAGTTTATAAAAACTATCTAAGGCTTCTTTTGTGAGTCGGTGGTCATGACCATATATTCGGCATACTTTGGTAAGGCCTCCCAACCAGGCCATTAACTTCTCGACCTTATCTCTGAGCTTCATATGCCACCTCTTGTGGAACATGACTGCGTCGTTTCCGATTTCTCTTCATTTTGTGTTCTGCCAATTTCATCATTATTTGACATGCCTCTCTTAGTCGCTTACTTTTAGATTGGATCCCAACATTGACCAGCGCGGTGGCTTCCGGATTTTGTAATCGCATCAAACTCGTCGCTACTGCAATGCGTAAGTCATCTTTTCTTTTCGTGTTGAAAAACGTTTTTCTCGTGATGATTTTCTCCAAGTAAGTGAATGACTCCTGCGAACGCACTCGACCGCAAACTTCTACAAGCTTTATCAGAAATCTACGCTTGATAAAATCTTTCTGTGTGTAGTTGAATAAATGGCCGATAATTCTTTCACTCTTCGTCTGCAATAAAACACTGGCAACCTTCTTTTTAACCTCCTGATCTTTTTCTGATTTATAAAGCACAAAAACATCATATCTTTCCTTTTTCGTTTTGGGGGAGTACCCATCCAGGGCTTCCCATCTTATTTGTGGATTCTCATGTCTAATAAACCTCTTGGCAATCAAATGTTGCTTCTCGGGATCGAATTCTCTTAAAATCCCAAATAAATCTTTCATGATATGTGGCTGACAGTATTCCAATCGATTTAAAGCTTCGAGTGAAATGTCCTCTCTCATTCGAGCAAAGATATATCTAAATCTATTTCGATGTGCCGGATTCTTGTTGAAGAGAAACGCATCCACAAGCATTCCCGGGGACCGATCTTTTGCCTTGTTCAGAATGCTGGCAATATTTAATAGCTCCTCTTTACCAGATTCAGGAATAAAAGATATGAGGGTATCCAACGACTCATCCGTTGTGATTTTCCTTATTGTGGCATGGATTGCCGCAGCCATATTCTTATCTTTTTTCTGCTCGGTTCTGACTTTTTCAGTAAAAAATTCCATGATTTCCCGAAACCGTGCAGTTCGTGACGATAGCAACAGCTCTGGTATAACCTCTAAGAGCTTATTACTGAATTTTGTAAATTCATCGGCACTATTTTCCAGCCAGAGTATATTGAGTAAAAGCCAAATTAATTC
>CAZYTI010000612.1:0-3676 GCA_964650065.1 uncultured bacterium | reverse complement strand
TACCAGCGGCTAATATAACTGCCTTAAATTGGATTTCAGTATTTAACCTTAAATGGCTTTGGATCTCTTCATCCAGTTTTTTCCTTACCCACTCTGAAAAATTTATTTTACTAGACTTAAGCCATTCTTCCTGATGAATTGATATTTTGATTGTTTTTGCGATTTTACTCATTGGGAAAACAAATATTTATTATGAATCATGTTTTGCTTGTAAAAGTTTAATATGTTTCTATACTCAAACTTTAGTAAAGAAATTGCTTTTGTTGCTTGTTATTTGGTGCTGGCAAAATATTTTGTGTGCATAGAATAATTATCTAATATATGAAAACCATTATCGCTTCACAATGGGCGTCAATTTCATAACTATTAAAATGCCTGTAAAGATATAATTGTAGTAAGATTTTGTAGAGTATGTACGTACATACTTATTATAAATATTTTTTTTTTCAATGTCAAGGAAAAAATCAAAAATTATGTAATACATCAGTTAGTATGTGATGCGAACTGGCTTGAAAATTTTGTTCACATTTTTATTGCGGTTTAACTATACTGGGATTTAGCTGGGATATTTAGTTTATCCTTTCATGGATTTACTTATAATGATGCGACGTACTTAATCAGTACGCCGCACTCAAAATATTCTATTTATCTTCAGGAATTGCTTCATGTTTTGGCCAAGGTCTGGGATCAGCTTTGATCTTTTTCATTAACACTTCGATAGCTTTTTCCAGTTGTGCATCATAGCCTTTGGATACTTCAACCGGATCGAGATCAACAATAATATCCGGGGTAACGCCTGTATTTTCGACAACCCACTTCCCATTAGGATCATAAATGCGATAATCAGGACAGGATAATCCACCGCCGTCAATCATGCCAAGCCACATGGAAACGCCAACCAATCCACCCCAGGTGCGCGTTCCGATAACCGGTCCCATATTTTTCATTTGAAATTCCATAGGTAACATATCACCACCCGAACCAGCCTGCTTATTTGTAATACAAACCGTATGCGCCCTGGTGATTACTGCCGGAGTCGTTTGGTCATGGGAATAGCGGCGAGTCCAGTATGACAATACTTTTTTGTCCAATCTTTGCAGAAAAATATCCGGATCAAGTCCACCACCATTGAAACGACCGTCAACAATGATCCCTTTTTTTCGAGTTTGTGAATAAAAGTATTTGGGGAATTCTCTTGCTGAACCAGTGTAAGTATCCGGTAGATGCAGATAACCAATTTGACCATTGGATTTTTTATCTGCCAACAGCCGATTGCGCTCCACCCAATCCAGGTAGCGCAAAGTATATTCATCACCAAGCGGCTTGACAGTATATTCCCTTGCACCAACCCTGGTGGATTTAGTATTGACTAATATCGTTGTCTGCTTTCCGGCGAGATTTTGAAAGTAACTATAAATATTTTTATCTGCTCTAACCTCAGCACCATTCACAGCGATCAGGAAATCTCCTTCATTTACATTCACACCCGGTTTTGTTAATGGCGGGAATACCTGTGAAGTCCAATCAGAAATCCTGTAAATTTTCTTGAATTGGTAGCGGTTGCTCTTTTCATTTACCTGCCAGTCTACTCCTAACAGTCCGATGTTTACCCTGTCAGCAGTGCGTTTTAAATCGCCGCCAAACACGTAAGTATGCGATGTATTTAACTCTCCAATCAGTTCGCCAATAATATAGCGAACATCCTGGCGACAAGAAGCGAACCGAATCAATTTTCCATATTTTTCTTTCATTGCAATCCAATCCAGGCCATGCATATTTGGATCATAGTAGAAATCCCTTTCCATGCGCCAGGCTTCGTTGAATATTTGTGTCCATTCTTTCACAGGATCGAACCAGATTTTCATATCTGAAAGATTCAATTCTTCGCCTTTAGAGTCTTTATCACTGGATTTGATGATTCCCACAGAATTTCCTTTTTTATAAACGATTGAAGAACCATCAGCGGAAATTTTATAACTATCAATGCCTTTTATTACCGAAGACTCTTCTTGATCTTCAAATGAAAAAGAATACAGATCCATCGCCCCAAAGGCACGGAATTCAAACCTGTTGAAATCGCCTTCATCTTTATTCATAAAAAACAGGGATGATTTATTTACCCCAAGATTACGATAGTTGCCACGAGCAAGCGGGAGCGCTTCAACTCTCTCGGTCAACCCGTCAAAGTCAATGATGATGTTCTTTTCTTTATCTTCTTTAGATTCACTGTTATCTTTTTTCACTTCTGATTTTTCTTCATCGCTCTTAAATTTAAGCAGAGATTCACCATCCTTTTGCAGTGTTACGTAATAAATTCCGGCTACCTTTTTATAGACCATCTCCCACTCGAAATCACAAAATGTGGGATCAAATCGACGGTTGGAAATGAAAAACAGGTACTTTCCGTCTTTAGAGAAAACAGGATTAAAATCATTAAAAATACCTTTGCTAATACAAACGGATTTTTTCGTTTCCAAAGAATAGATATAAACCTGGTAAACCAATTCCTTGTTCATTTTGGAATATGTTATGTATCGACTATCAGGCGACCAATTAAAATCGAAAATTGGTTTCAAATCTAATGAGACGTCCACATTTTCAAAATGGGCTTTGTCAACTTCAGTAATTTTTTTTGTGGTAACATCGAGATAATAACAACGGAGCGTTTGGTCGGCAAAGGCGATTTTTTTACCGTCCGGTGACCATCGTAGTGTATGGCGGTAACCGTTTTTATTTTTCGTTAACCGAACTGCTTCTTTCTTACCTTTTGGGTCGACAATATAAATTTCGTATTCACCACTTTTATCGGAAAGATATGCGATACTTTTTCCATCCGGCGACCAGGCAGCATCTTTGTCCCGTGCACCACAATGCTTCGATAAATTATGCGTGGGTCCATCCTTTTTAGGAACAGAAAAAACTTCTCCACGTGCAACGACTAATGCCCGGTTTCCTGATGGAGAACAATCAAAACCAGTTATATAATCAGCCAACTTTTTCCAATAAGGTCGAACTTCAGGCATATCTGCCTTAATTTCTACTTCCACCTTAGTCGTTTTTTGTGTCGTTACATCAAGGATCCACAGCGTTCCGCCAAGTTCGTAAACAATTTTATTTCCGCCTTTGCTGGGACGACGAACATCATATTCTGTGTGATTAGTTAGCTGATTTATTTTCGCGGTTTCATTATCATAATAGTAAATATTTAAAACCCGGCCACGATCAGAGCTGAAGTAAATTTTATTTCCGATCCACATTGGAATACGATCAGTGCCCTCGAATGTTGTTAATTTGCTGTCCTTCATTTTTTCAAAATCAAACAGGTAAATATCCTGGGCAGTGCCGCCTTTGTAGCGTTTCCAGGTTCTGTTTTCCCGGGAAATTCTGTTATAGGCAATTTTTTTGCCATCAGGCGAAAAACTGCCTTGCACTGCTTCATGCATGATTAATTCTTCTAAACCTGTTCCGTCCGGCGCAATGAGGAAAAGACGGGCGAATCGATTAAAACTTGTCCGTCTTGAAGTGAACATAATTTTATTTTTAGTCGGATGCCAGCCAACGACCTGGTCATTATCGGGATGAAATGTAACTCGGGTAATATTTCCCCCGTGCTCATCCATCACATAAACATCGCTGTTGCCATCATATTGCCCGGTAAAAGCGATCAATTTTCCAT
>CAZYTI010000611.1:0-3680 GCA_964650065.1 uncultured bacterium | reverse complement strand
GGATTAAGATACGAGGTATTAACTGTTCGGGCCCTCCTCATGGTAGAAATTAACCGTTGAAAATTTCAAATTGTTTTTATAACTTTATAATAAGTCATTAAATGTTGGTAGTGCCAAAAGTTTTATGAAAAAAGAGAGAAAGACATAAAACCACACCTGCCTGCCGCAGGCAGGGAGGACACAGAGGAGAGACAATATTTTATTGTGTAAAATAAATAATATTAATAATTTCTCTGTGTGCTCTGTGGTTAATTTTTGACAACGGATAATATCAAGAGGAGATATACAATGGCGAATGGTATTTTTAAAATTCCTCAACCCAAGAATGAGCCCATTCTATCATTTGGGCCGGGGAGTAAAGAGAAACAAACATTAAAGGCTAAATTAGCCGAGATGAAGAGTCAACAAATTGAAATACCCATTATAATCGGCGGCAATGAGGTGAAGACCGGAAACATGGCAGACTGTTGCTGTCCCCATGATCATGGCCATCTTTTAGGGCAATATCACAAAGCCGGTGAAAAAGAGATCGACATGGCTATAAAGGCAGCGTTAGAGGTCAGGCCGGCATGGGCTGCCATGGACTGGGAGTCAAGAGCGGCTATCTTCTTGAAGGCTGCGGATCTTCTCACAGGTCCTTTTCGTGCAGCAGTGAACGGGGCCAATATGTTGAACGCCAGTAAGACTGTCTATCAGGCGGAAATCGATTCGGCTTGTGAACTCATCGATTTTTACCGCTACAATCCCTATTACATGCAGGAGGTTTATAGACAACAGCCGGAATCTTCGTCCGGCTGCTGGAATTATGTTGAGCAACGTCCCCTGGAAGGATTTGTATTTGCTGTGACACCTTTTAACTTTGCTTCCATTGCAGGCAATCTGCCTACATCTCCAGCTATGATGGGGAATGTGGTTCTCTGGAAGCCGGCTTCTTCTACCGTTTATATTGCATACTATATTATGGAACTTTTGAAAGCTGCCGGCCTTCCCGATGGTGTTATCAACTTGGTGCCTGGGCCGGGAGGATCGGTTGGGAATCCGGTTATGGCGAGTCCTCATCTGACGGGTGTTCACTTTACAGGATCGACACCGGTGTTCCAGGGAATGTGGAAGACCATTGGAGAAAACATCCCAAACTACAAGACGTATCCCCGGATTGTGGGAGAAACTGGAGGGAAGAATTTTGTATTTGCTCACAAATCTGCTGATTTACCAGCTTTGACAGTGGCCCTGGTACGAGGTGCTTTCGAATATCAAGGACAAAAATGTTCGGCCGCTTCCCGAGCGTATATTCCGCAATCGATCTGGCCAGAATTAAAAAAACTTCTGATCGACATGGTTGGTGAGATCAAAATGGGAGATCCGGATGATTTCACCAATTTCATGTGCGCAATCATCGATAAATCGGCCTTTAACACAATTACAGAATATATTGATTATGCCGATAATTCTTCCGAAGCCGAATTTATTACAGGTGGTAAATATGATGATTCAAAAGGATACTTTATCGAGCCCACGGTTATTCTAACAACCAATCCCAAGTTTAAAACTATGGAGGAAGAAATCTTCGGTCCAGTCCTCACGGTTTATGTGTATCCGGATGGAGATTACGAAAAGGCACTTCATCTCTGCGACGAAACTTCTCCCTATGCCCTGACCGGGGCAATCTTCGCACAAGATCGGGCTGCAGCCATATTGGCAACGGATATTCTGCGGAATGCAGCTGGTAATTTTTACATTAATGACAAACCAACGGGTGCGGTTGTTGGCCAACAACCCTTTGGTGGAGCCAGGGCCTCCGGCACGAATGATAAAGCGGGGAGTATGATCAACCTTCAAAGATGGGTTTCTCCCCGAACAATTAAGGAAAACTTTATCCCGCCGAGAGATTTTACGTATCTCCATATGGAAGAAAAATAAATCAATACCCTATTTGAACTATTCGACCTTTTCATTTAGAATATCCTTGCAAAATTGAAGGACCATACATATATTTGACAAACCTTCCTGATTGTCCTAAGGACGAAAGAGACGTTAATCAGGAATTAATATTGAAACAGTGAAATGCCGTTAACATGGAGGATGTATGAATGTCGGGAGAACTGAGCGCAAAGATGAAAGAGGCTCATGAGGTTCTGTACGAATTTTCATTTGAGGTTGTTCCCCTTGATAGAGGATATTCAAACCGAACGCTTCGAATTGACCTGGATAAGAACGAGGTTTCCGTTCATCCTGTTTCGGAACAGATGAAGAAATTATGGACAGGTGGAAAGGGTTTTGATTTATGGTTGATGTTTCAGGAAATCAATAAGGATTCCAATTGGGACAGTCCTGAAAATTCCATATGTTTTTCGGCCGGTCCTCTGGGTGGTACCACCTCTTTCCCGGGTTCAGGGAAAACATTGGTGACCACGATATCACCTTTAACCCATTCCATCATTGACTGCAATGTGGGTGGTTACTTCGGACCCTATTTGAAATTTGCCGGATTTGATGCTCTGTGCATCGTGGGTAAGGCCAAAGAGGATGTCCTTGTTTTAATCGATGCAGTGAACGAAAAAATTACGATTGAGACGGCACCTCTTGAAAGTCAGGACTCCCATATTCTGGCGGACGAATTAACAAGGATGTACAGTGACGGGGAACTGGATTACCGGAATATCGCCTGCGTGTCTGCCGGCAGGGGTGCAGAACACGCGCGGATGGGAGTGCTCAACTTCTCTTTCTGGGACTGGCGTAGGGGGGTAGCACGTCTGAAACAGGCCGGGCGAGGTGGGATCGGGACGGTTTTCCGCAATAAAAAACTAAAGGCGCTTGTGATTAAAAACAAGGAATTCATGCAGCCCTGGAAAGTGACTGAAAACAAAGTTGCGGAACGGACCCTCTCTCGGATATGTTCCTGTGAGAAAACGGATCTAGAACAAGTAAGGGATATTGTAAAGAAGTGGAATGCGAACCCCGATTACGTCATTGAGATGATGCAGGATGTTCAGGACCGTGACCGCTATATATCCCTGGAAGCGGTTCAGGAAATTTCCCTTCGAACCGGAGTTCCCAAATCACAACTTTATCATATTGCCACTTTTTATAAGGCCTTTAGTCTCAACCCAAGGGGTGAAGTCCTCATCCAGGTATGTATTGGTACATCCTGTCATGTCAATGGTAGTGACAAGATTCTCCGTTCGTTCGCGCGGGTGCTTGGAATAAAACAGGGCGAAACAACAAAGGATGAAAAATTCACCTTAGAAACGGTTGCATGCCTTGGTAACTGCAGTATGGCACCTTCCGTGAAGGTGGGAGATAAAATTTTAGCAAAAGTTCAAAACAAGGATGTGGCACTCATTATCGAAAACGCTTTAGAAGAAAGTAAACGCGATGGAAAAAAGGTGGAGCGAAAGCCATGCCAAATATAACGAAGGATGATCTCATAAAAATAGCAACCCGTGTGGACGAAGAGCTGAAAGGCTATAAAGCCATGCTCATGGTTTGCGCGGACACAAGATGTATCGCAGTTAAAGGGATGGATGTCAAAGATCGCTTGGAGAAAGAGATTAAGGCAAGGGGGATTGAGAAGGATTACCTCGTTGTGGGAACGGGTTGTAATGGTCTCTGTTCTGCAGGTCCTGTCATGATTGTTCAGCCCGCCGGCATATTTTATCAGAGGATCAAGGAAGAGGATG
>CAZYTI010000610.1:0-3685 GCA_964650065.1 uncultured bacterium | reverse complement strand
GAATCGGAGAATCGTATGTGGCACATCATTCGAACAGAATTTCGTTACAATAAAATCATATTTTTAAGTGTACTCAGCTTCGTTCCTATCGTGGCCTATCTGGCAGTATATCCACCCATGGAGGATCTGCCCCATGGCATTTTCCTGTTCATCCTGTTTCAAATACCGGTTCAAAATTGGATCATCTTCAAGAACAGAGAAAACAGGGATCGTCAGCAGGCACAGCTTCCTCTCTCCCGTGCAACAATCTCAGGTGCGCGAATAGGTTTGTTGGTCAGTTACGGTGTATTTGTGATTGCCGTATATTCTCTCTTTCGATTCGTCTTAAAGCCCAATTGGCCCATGGGTCTTTTGGGTGCTCTGGTTGCTTTCGGTATTAACCTTATTATATTCTCAACCTATTTTATCTTACGGGATCTCCTCCTCTTCTTCATGAGAAATAACCGACTCTTCCAATTCACCAAAGAACGGACAAAAATGACGCTCATGTTCATCGTCCTGGGACTGAATCTTTTGGGTATCTATTACTTCCTGGTCGCTCTCGATGGACCTACCGAATCATCGGCGCTTGTCCGCATGATTCGATTCATCAAGTACGATCCTTTATTGAATACCGGAGCCGGCATCATTAAATATATGAGTGGATGCCTGGTATTTTCACTGCTATCCATCGTGACATACATGAGGCGAAAGGCCTATCTTGAATAATACATTAGTATACGAGGAGCAACCATGATGTGGCAAATGCTGAAATCCGAGTTCGAGTACTTTAAATATCACCTTATCATGTATATTCTGTTCATACCGGCCTTTTATCTCTATTCGACGATAAGTGGTTCCCAGAGCTGGTTCGTCATCCCGTGTGTCATGACCGTGGCCATGGTCATACAAATTCTCATCGAGCGGAGTAAAGAGAGACGGGAGCGGCTGCTCATCCTCCTCCCTATTTCTGTTCAGCGAATTGGTCTCGTAAGGTTGCTCATCCTTCTAACTCCCTGCTTCAGTCTCTATGGATTGTATCTCATCATTCATTTCGCCATGAATCGATCCCTTCCACACTGGCATCAAGGTGGTTTGGACATGGTGATGTTTTTCGGACTGACGCTTCTCGGATTTTCCATATATTTTTTCCAGCGGGATTTATTATCATCTTTCTTTCGAAAGGATAGCCATATTGGTGTCGACGCCATTATTCTTCTTGTACTCTGCGCGATTATCATATACGGCACGCCATTGACGCTCGCAATTCTCTATCATGGCGAAATCCATGTCGCTGAACCATTAATTTGGTTCCTGTTGATTTCCGGTATCCTCCTGCTGTATCCTACGGTGCTCACCTTCAAGAGGCGGAGGACTTTTCTTGAATAACATAATTGATGATTTGCTATACAAACAAAGGGATCAAGAAATGGAAATTTTAATTGTTGAATAATATCAAGACTGAATTGTTTATTCTATAAATACCCTTATCAAAAAATAATGAGGTGAACATGAAAGTACTCGAAGTGGAGAAAATCTGCAAGCGTTTTGGAGATTTCAGGGCAGTTAAGGAAGTCTCCTTTTCCATGGAAGAAGGGGTGATTTTCGGTTTGTTGGGCCCCAATGGCGCCGGCAAAACCACCTCCATTCGGATGATCATGAATATCATTTTGCCCGATTCGGGCCATGTCTCCGTTTTGGGAGAAACACACTCTAAAACCGCCAACGACTTCATCGGCTATCTGCCGGAGGAAAGAGGACTATATCGTAAGATGAAAATAAGAGACCTCCTGATGTTCATGGCCGCCTTGAAGAGAACCAATAAAAGAAAGGCCAGGCAAGCTGTGGATTATTGGATCGAGAAAGTCGATTTAAAAGACTGGAAAAATAAAAAGATCGAAGAGCTATCCAAGGGAATGCAACAGAAAATCCAGTTCATCGGGACGATCCTTCATGAACCGAAATTGCTGATCCTGGACGAACCCTTCGGTGGCCTGGATCCCATCAATCAAAATCTCATTAAGGAAATCCTTCTGGAACTAAAGGATAAGGGGACCACAATTATCTTCTCTACCCATGTCATGGAGAGTGCCGAGAAATTATGCGAAGAAATATTTCTCATCAATAAAGGCAGAGAAGTCCTCTATGGAAAATTATCGGAAATTAAGACAGGCTTTGGAAAGCAAAATGTACTCATCGAGTACGATGGGCCCGATGATTTTCTTAAAAAATCCGACCAAATTAAAAAGTTTGATAACTATGGAAATTACGTCGAAGTCCAGTTGATGAAGGACGGTGATCCTCAGAAATTATTGAAAGATGCCATGAAGACGATTTCCATACGAAAATTCGAGTTAAAGGAACCCTCCTTAAACGACATCTTCATAGACACAATCCAGGGAACCAATGAGGGAGGAAATGCATCATGAATATGAAAGTGTTCGCAGTCATAAAACGAGAGTATTTAACCCGAGTCAGAACCAAAGGATTTATCATCGGTACTTTTTTATTCCCCATGATACTCGTTCTGATCTTTGGGGGATACTTTATTTTTCAAACGGTGTTTGGACCTTCTACTCAGACCTATTCTATCATCGATCAGACAGGCCGCATTTTTAACGAATTTTCAAGAATGCAATCCGACACCTTGAGAAATGGGCAACCGAAGTACCGTTTCATCAAGGAAGAGGTCACTCCGGCAGGTCTCGAGCCCACTGTGGTAGATCTTCAAAATAAAGTACTCGAAGCAGAAATTGAAGGTTATATAATCATCCCCGAAGATATTGTTGATTCAAAAGTAATATCCTATTCCGCAAGAAATGTAAGTGATTTTGAGATGCAGGAATCATTCTCCTGGTCATTTTCAAGAATCGTGACAGATATGCGTCTGGAAGACAGAGGATTTCCGGTCGATGAAATTCGTCATGAGATGAACCTCGGGAGAGTGAGGTTAAAGAGTCGGCAGGTCACCGAAAAAGGCGAGATTGAGAAAAGCGGTGGGGCCAGCTTTGCTTTAAGTTATCTTCTGACGTATGTGATTATACTGATGATGATGATTTACGGCCAGACCCTGATGCGCAGTGTGATCGAGGAAAAGACCCAGCGGATCACCGAAACCATTGTGTCATCCATCAAACCCATAGAGCTCATGCTGGGTAAGATAACAGGCATTTGTGGCCTTGGCATCACACAATTGGTCGTTTTTGGCGGCATTATTATACTCATGCTGAATTATGCTGAACCCATTTTTAAGCAATTTGGTATTGAGGCACCGAATGTATTGGGTTTTGTAAAACAAATTCATTTTTCATCCAATGTATTCGCTTTTATGATTATTTTCTTTTTGTTGGGTTTTGTCTTCTTTTCCAGCATATTTGCCGCTGTCGGTGCCATGGTCAATACAGAAGATGAGGGACAGCAGTATCAAATGCCACTGATGATCCTCATCTGGATCGGATTTTTCATCATGCTTACCGTAGCCAAGAACCCTGAAACAACCAGGGCCTTTTGGATCTCTCTCTTCCCCCTCTTCACACCCATTGTCATGTTTTCTCGTATTGCTGTGAGTGATCCCATCCTTCCTTCGGGGGCATACTTGTCTATTTTTACCATGACTGCATCTACCGTATTATTGATCCTACTTGTGGCTAAAATATATCGCGTCGGTATTCTGATGTACGGGAAAAAGGCATCCCTCAAAGAGGCC
>CAZYTI010000609.1:0-3688 GCA_964650065.1 uncultured bacterium | reverse complement strand
AAGAGCAACCGGGTGCTTCGGGAAATGCTCGATCATTAAAAAACGAAATGGGTCTCGATGATCCAATCCGTAAATTGTCTGCCAAACAAACCCTGGAACAGTATCTGACCTATGCCAAGTTGAGCGGTGCATCGGATCTACATCTCAGTGCAAATTCTCCTCCCATGATGCGAAAGAACAAGCAACTGATTCCGATGGATAGTGAGGTCTTAAGCGCTGAGGATACAGAGCGTTTGATTTTCCAGGTTTTAAAAGAAGAACAGAAACAAGTTCTTATAGATCATCAGATGTTGGAAATCTGTCTGATGGAGAGCAATATACGTTACAAATGTTGTTTTATCAAACAGCGCGCTGGTTATGATGGCTCATTCCGAATCATTGGGGATTCGATTCCTCGATTTGATGATCTGGGATTGCCCGATGAACTGAGAAGATTAACCGATTATCGGGAAGGATTGGTACTCGTCACCGGGCCCAGTGGATCAGGGAAATCCACAACCATGGCTGCTTTTGTCGATCTTATAAATCGAAAGCGAAAAGAACATATCATCACCCTTGAGGAACCTGTTGAACATGTTTTCAATCCCGATCTATCACACATCAGCCAGAGAGAAGTTGGATTACATACGGATAATTATTCCAATGCATTGAGGGCCGCATTAAGAGAAGATCCTGATGTCATTGTGGTGGGGGAGCTTCGTGATCTGGAAACGACTTCCCTGGCCATCACGGCTGCTGAGACGGGACATCTGGTATTTGGTACCATGCATACTGCCAGTGCGACACAATCGATTATTCGGTTGCTCGATTTCTTCCCACAAGATCAGCGGGATCAGATACGCTCGATGATCAGTGAATCATTGCGTGGAATTATTTGTCAACGGTTGGTTCCAACAAAGGACAGAAAAGGATTGGTACTGGCCTTGGAGGTCATGTTCAACAACATGACCATTGCCAAAGTGATTCGGGAAGATCGAATTCATCAGTTACCGAATATGATCCAGATGAATAAAGAGCATGGTATGCGAACTCTAAACGATTCACTCATGGAACTGTTCCAAAAGGAATTAATTTTCGGTGAGGATGCATATTTTGCCTCTGAAAATAAAGATCGATTTAAAAGATGGGCCCCAAAATTGGCAGTAAAGAAGCCGGCGGAGAATGTCTATGGCGAAGATTGATCACTTGTTTGATATATTATTAAAAGAAGATGGTTCTGATCTTCATCTGTTGGAAGGACAAAAACCAAAAATTCGACAATATGGACAACTCATCGTTTTAAAGGATGAATCGGTCTTAGATGGAGAAACGATACGGGGCTACCTGCAGGAGATATGTGAGGAAGATCAGTGGAAGCATTTTTTAAAGACACGTGACTTGGACTTTGCTTATGATAGGGGGGAGTTGGGACGGTTCCGGGGGAATTACTATTTTCAACATCATGGTGTCGGTGCAGTATTTCGGATCATCCCAAAGCGAATATTATCCATTGAGGATTTAAATCTACCTGAAGTGTTAAATATATTCGCACAACAGCAAACCGGACTGATTCTGGTGACCGGACCGACCGGTTCGGGAAAATCGACGACCCTGGCCGCTGTTCTTGAATATATCAACGAAACCGATTCGCGGTATATACTTACCATCGAAGAACCCATAGAATTTTCATATACCAATAAAAAGAGTATATTCTGTCAGCGAGAAGTGGGAAAAGATGTCAAAACATTTGGAGATGCATTGAGGACTGCACCAAAACAGGATTGCGATGTGATCCTGGTAGGTGAAATGCGGGATTATGAGACCATTTCCCTGGCTGTTTCAGCCGCCTCCATGGGTAAATTGGTATTGGGCACTCTGCATACCAATTCTGCAATTAAGAGTATCGATCGTATTATCGACGTCTATCCCTCTGATGAGCAGTGGAAAGCGAGAAACCTGTTGGCCGATTCCCTGTATGGTGTGTGCGCACAAACCTTGCTCAAAAGGGTGAATGGAAAGGGACGGGTTCCTGCAACAGAGATTCTCATCAACACTTCGGGGCTGGCATCGAGTATCAAGGAAGGCAACATGCCAAATATTCGGAATGCCATTCAGAATGGTAAGGATTTGGGTATGCACTTAATGGATGATACCATAGCCGATCTGCTCGGGAAGGGACTCATTGATATCACAGAAGCCCATGAAAAAGCGCACAATAAAAGCCGTTTCAGGGTTCAAGTTGAGGATGAAGAGACATTGATCTTCGATGCCATGCCGGAGAACCTTCCTGCTTGATATTTAGCTTCTCTATTTTTTACTCCATTGTAATCTTACCGTAACATTATTTTATCATAACTATGAAAAAAAATATGAAACTTTTAAGGTCATAATGGAGTAAAAAATAGAGAAACTAAAGAAGTAGTTGCATAACTAACATTATAGTTGTATATTGTCATCATGAAAGAATTAACCAAAGCAGAAGAGCAGATCATGCAAATCCTGTGGAAGTTAGAGAAAGGATTTGTCAGAGATATCCTGGAACATTTTCCGGATCCCAAACCTGCCTACAATACGGTTTCAACGATTGTCCGTATTTTGGAAAAAAAAGGATTTGTATCCTACAGGGCATTTGGAAAGACCCATGAGTATTATCCTACGGTCACCAAAGATGTATATAAAAAGGCATATCTGAACAGTATTGTAAAAAACTATTTCAGTGGATCTTATCAAGAGCTGGTCTCCTTTTTTGCAGAGGACCGCAAATTGAGTGCTAACGAATTGGAGGAGATCGTGGCAATGATACAGGAAGAGATATCAAAACAGAGATCGCATGATGATGAATGACACCATTATCTACCTTATTCAGAGTGGTTCGACTCTGGCATTGCTCTATTCGTTGTATTGGTTTTTTTTGAAAAAAGAAACGTTCTTCAAGTTAAACCGGTTATACCTGGTTGTGGCGCCCTTCCTGTCGTTTTTGATTCCTTTGATAAAATTACAATCTCCATTTAGAGTGAACACCATTGCCGTTAATACCAGCGGGATGGAGACCTTCCATCCATCAAACCAGTCTATTCATATGACCGACATACTCCTGTACATATATCTCATTGGTCTGGGCCTATTCTTCATGAGATTCTTGATTCAATTTATATTGTTACTGCGGGTTTTAAGGAAAAATTCTGTACATAAATATGCCGGTTATCGTGTTATTCTTGTGGATTGTCCCATTTCGCCCTTTTCATTCTTTCATTATATTTTTATCCATCGAGCCACGTTCTCTGATTCTGAATTCAACCGGATATTGGCACATGAACTCGTCCATGTGCGACAACACCATTCAATCGATATTATTTTTAGCGAAATTTTTGTCATTATTCAATGGTTTAATCCTTTTGTTTGGCCATACAAAAGAGCACTGAAAGAGACCCACGAATATCTGGCCGATGCCGGAGTCATTGCGCAGGGCTGCGACAGGGCCGAGTATCAGTTACTCATCTTACAACAATTCGTGGGAGACAAACTGTTTGCGTTTGCAAACAGTTTTCATCAATCCCAAATCAAAAGGAGGCTCACCATGATGATGAAAAATAAATCTAAGAAATCGGCTCGACTGAAGGCACTTCTCATCTTGCCCATTCTATCATTTCTCGTATTGGCTTTCGCTCGACCGAGAATGATTGATGCGTCTGACCACAATGTCAATTCA
>CAZYTI010000608.1:0-3696 GCA_964650065.1 uncultured bacterium | reverse complement strand
CTTACCGGAACGAGTGTATCTCTTTCCTTCTCAACCTCCCCGGATCCCATCGCGGGATCGAAGGGATATGACCGAATTCATCCCGGCTAAAGCGGAGGTCTATTCGAAAACCGATGTTTATCCTGAAGAATGTGTCCAATGCCTGGGAACAGGAGTCCTGGGCAAAAGCGTCATGGTCAGTTTTCAGGTGTATCCCCTACAGATTATTCCCGCTTCGGGAGAGTTGATGTTTCATTCAGTGATTGAGATCGGTGTTGAACATGAACCTGCGGATGGGTATTCGTTACGAAAAATGAAGGTTCCCCCATCGCACGTCTTAGAAACGATTGCCGGAAGGATGGCAGAGAATCATATGGAAAGTCCCCACTCCAAGGACCGGACGCTCAAGCATCCGATTTCTTCCGACGATCAGTACCCTTATTTGATCATCACTTCAGAGGATTTGGTTCCAGCTTTCACTCCCTTGGCTCATTGGAAAAAAAGGAAAGGGCTGAGGACGATAATGAGTACGACAGAAACCATATATTCATCATTTTTAGGGTTTGACCGGCAAGAAAAAATTCGTAACTATATCCAATATGCCTGGCAAACCTACGGTGTCCAGTGGGTGCTCCTGGGTGGAGATCATTCCATCATTCCCGTACGGTGGGCCTATGCCATGGATTGTGAATGGGGTGGATCCGGCGATGAGAATCGAATTCCATGTGATCTCTACTACAGTGATCTGGATTCCACCTGGGATGGAAATGGTAATTTTATCTACGGCGAAGTGGATGATGGTGTGGATCTTTATCCAGATGTTTTCGTGGGCCGAATTCCAGCACGTACACCGATAGAAGTCACCGGATTTATCAACAAACTCAAACTGTACGAACAGAATCCGTCGTTAGATTACCTTCAGACCGTCCTTTTTGCAGCTGAGATTCTCTGGAGAAATCCCTATACCGATTCGGGTATTGGGAAAGATATGATTGAGGAGGCCTATCTTCCCGATTTTTTCCGTCCTGCTCTCAAGTTATATCAGTCCCGGGGAAATGAAACTGTGGAATCGGTGAAGAATGCCCTGAATGAAGGTGTTCACTTTCTTAATCATAATGGTCATGCATGGAATAATGTTATGGGAATGGGGAGCGGATATTTTTCCATACAGGATGCGGATGGGTTGTATCATCCCCAAACCCCCTTCATTACCTTTTCCATCGGATGCTGGCCCGGGGCGTTTGACAGAGATTGTATTGGCGAGCACCTCGTCCTGAATCCGGATGGTGGCGCCGTGGCGTTTATAGGGAATTCGAGATTTGGTTGGGGATCTCCCGGAAATCCGGGTTACGGCTATTCTGATCGATTTGACCAGCAGTTTTACCGGTTTATTTTCACAGAGAATGTCCGACATATCGGCGCTGCATTGGCTGCAGCCAAGGCGCATTATGTGGGGAATTCTCGATGGGAGAATGTATACCGGTGGCACCAGTACCAGCTTAACCTCCTGGGTGATCCTGAGATGGAAATTTGGACACAAAGGCCCGATTCGATGAAGGTGGTTCCGGAGTCAGGGACGGGAATCGATGCGAGTGTGTTTTCCTTTCGGGTCACCGAAGCAAGACCTGGTGGCCTTCCCATTCAGGATACGCGGGTCACCCTTACGACGACGGACGATGACTGGGTGGCTTCATCCACGACGGATTTTTCGGGAAAGGTCTCATTCGAACTTGATTTGCCATTGCCCGATAGTCTAAAGGTAACGGCGGTTCATTCCAATTACCTGCCCGAAATGTGGAATAATTCGACGGGGGGTCAATCAATACCGAATGGTCCTCATGTGGTGATATCCAATACCCGGTTTAAAATGGCAGATGGTGAAGAGTCGGTTGATGGCGAGATTCATCCGGGAGAGACTATTGAGATTAAAGTCAGCCTTAAAAACATGGGCAATGCGTCCGCCACCGATTGTCGGCTCATTTTAAGAAGCCATGATTCATACGTGACCCTCTCGGATACGACGGCGAATTATGGATCCATTTTACCGGGTGAAACTGTGGAATCGTTTCAGGAGGGAGGGCTCAGGTTCACTGTCGATCCGGCATGTCCAGATTTGAATCCCGTTTCGCTTCATTGTATCGTCATGGAGAATGATGTTGTGAGAGCAACCTCCATGATTACCGCTTTGGTAAGAGCCCCCTCTTTTTCTTTTTCAAATTGGCAGTTGGTTACCCAGGATAGCCATTTTACGGTTTTGTCTCCCGGGGATAATATCGATTTATCTTTCGTGGTTAAAAACAACGGGGGAATGGGCGGTCTCGGAGAGATGATCCGTTTCAAACTCCTCGGCTCCTTTTTGGAAGTTAATCCGGACATTCTGGATATTGCTGATTTTGCCATCGGAGTCGATGATTCACTCATCATGGAGACCCATTTACAAGTGAAACACGATTGTCCCGATCCTGCTTTTCCGTTGCTGGTCATTGAATTGGAGTATTTAGGGGAAAGTGGATTTGGGCCCTTTTGTATTCAAGATACCATGCAGTTGATGGTAGGCAATTATGGTTTTAAAGATGACCTGGAGATGATGAGAAATGGATGGACCCATACGGGAGAGGGAGATCTATGGGGAGTCAGTGCCAGGCGGAGCTATTCCGGTGCATCATCCTGGTATTGTGGTCGGGAGGATTCCGGTGATTACGAAGATAATATGAATTCGATTTTACTCACACCTCCCTTTGTACTTCCTCCCCAGGGGCAGTTACGTTTTTGGCAGTGGAATGAAGTGACGATTTATGGTGTGGACGGTCTGTATGTTGAGATTGGTCATCACACCCTGGAAACGGATAGTGAGGAATGGGAACTTTTGGATTTCATTGGAAGTGGGGGGGCATTGGGTTTGCTGCCCATAGGGAATGATTGGATTGAGGAGATATACGATTTAAGCTGTTTTCCACCAGGCGATACTTTTCGTGTGCGCTTGAGGTTTATAAGCGATGGCGCGGATGTGGCCGAAGGATTCTACGTCGATGATATTGTCATAGAATCAGTTACAGAACCGCAAATCGTACATTCGACATACCAGCCTGGATCCCAATTCATCCTGTATCCAAATTATCCCAATCCATTTAATGCTTCGACCACTATTGGATTCTTTGTGCCGCCTTTAAATGACTGCAATCAGTCAAAGGCCTTTCTTACGGTTTTTAACCTGATGGGGCAACCCGTTCGGAAGTGGGAGATTTCCATACATCGAGCAGGAGATTATTCAATCGTTTGGGATGGGAAGAACGGTCAACAGGTCAGCCTGCCCAGTGGTGTTTACCTGTATCAGGTGCGAATAGGTGAACAGGTGCGGAATCGGAAGATGATACTCATGGAATGAAAAAGCAGGTATTCAGTAATCGGTTATCGGTAATCGGAGAAAAAAAGGTGAACGGTGGTAAAAAGGTAAACGGTGAATAGTGAACGGTCAACGGTGAAAGAAAATGAAGTAGATCAGAAGATCAGGGCATTAGTAGGCAGGATATCGGTGAATCAGTAGATCAGGAAAAAATATATATCTGATATTCTGGTATCCTGATCTCTATCGACTGATTTTCTGATAATCTGATGCACTTAAATCAGGGATAGTATCAGTGGTGGGATTCAATTAATAAAATTTAGGCATTGTTGCAAAGTTGAGTGGTGCTCATAACCATTTGTATGACACCTTTA
>CAZYTI010000607.1:0-3697 GCA_964650065.1 uncultured bacterium | reverse complement strand
CCGCCCCATCCTTTGCACCCATGACAATACCGTTCTTATCACCAAATGCCTCGGGCACAATCTGAATATAACCCGATCGAGGAAACTGATCGATGCCGCAGAGTTTCCCTTTTTCAATCAGCCGGTGAATTGCGTAATGATCTGTTCCAATGAGAACGGGCAATCCGAATCGTTCCGGATTTTCCTCTTCCCCTGCCACCCGGGCAATGGGAATCGTGATTCCGGTGGATTCCAGACCCAAACGGGCGGCCAGATTATCGATGGTATGTACGTCCTTAATGCCACCCACAGATAGATAAGCCGGAATATTGTCCGGTAGGAAGTCCTTATCCTTATCATGAAAAAGTCCCTGAATGGTAAATAGCTGGCTGAGAGAAAAATCACGTGACGGTAAAGACAACTCCTCTGTAACCAATTTCGTTTTCCATGGTTTCTCAGGCATTAGAATGATGGTTTTCCTGGATTTCGAAGAAATGAGTTCCACCGCTATTTTGTGGACATCCTGAAAATCCAGGTCCTTTCTTTTGAGACGTTTTGCTTCCTTTTCCAGGACCTCCTTCCCCTCCAAAGCCTTTACCGCTTTCTCCCAATCGATTTGCGCTTTCAATCGAATGACAAGTGAAAGTTTCAAAATACCCGGACGCTTGGCATCCACATCGACGGCTTTCAGGAGCGATTCATCCCACGATATGTCTCGCTGTTTGAGAAATTCCTCGAATTTCCGGCGAACATCCGCACATGTTTTGGCCTTCAATTTCCACAAATCGGGATACCGTCCCGCAAGATAGTTGGTCGCAGCCATCAGACCGGTGTCGTCTGCTCCCAGGATAGAAACAGACCCTTGATCCGGATAGACATCCGCTCCGTAATATTGAATACGTCCCTGTCCCGGTGCCAGATACAAGCCCCCCCTGGTGTCACCATATTCGGTTGCACCTCTTGGCAGGAGATCGATCGAGATGATGGGTATGGAGGATGAAGAAGACATCGTTGTTCTGGATTCCACCAAATCGAGATTCATTCCGGAAGTTTCATAACCCAGTCTCGCAAGGATATTGGCCGCACATACCAGATGGGTTTCCGTAGGATCGTCCGGTACGACGATTTTGGTGTTCACAAAATCGATGACCGAGTCATCGTTTTTATCCAGTAAAATATAACCGGGATTGAAGATGGAACTCAAGTCTCTGGTTTCATCGACCGATTCTTCTTGAACCATCCACGCCAATCCGACGGAGACGGGATGCATGAGAATGATGAAGAGAACGTTTATGAAAATTCCATGTACCCATCGATGATTTGTCTGCATTTCATAACTCCAATCTATTTTGATTTAAACTTTGGCAGGATGCGTGAATTTAACACTGAATAAATATTATGAAAATTAGTGGTGAAATGCAACCTGATTATTTATATTGATTTCAAAGATAATCCTTGATTATGAGACGTATCTCTCTTAATTTCTACACGGGATGAAAAAGAAAGAAGTAAGAGGGAAGAAGCAAAGAAGTAAGAAACAAAGAAGGTGAGAAGTCATCAGGCTAAATGCAGGATACAGGTTCATCATTCCGGTTATTCCAGTTTCTGTAGTTTAACTCCTGAATTCTCTACTTCCACAATCTCCATTTCCTGCTTCTCTACTCTTTATTTCTTTACTTCTTGCTTCTCTACTTCTTGCTTCTTGCATATGGATTATTATCCAAATAAAGCGTATTTAACAAATTTGACATAAAATCCAAAAACGAGGCCAATCAATGGATAAAAATTATGAGAAAGGACTGTTTCCCCCCAAGTTAATGGAAGAGATTAGGAGTCAGTTTATATATGTCGATTGGGATCCCTATTCCGGCAAACGCATCTACTTTGACGCCGCTTCAGGCTCGCTAAGGCCGAAAGCCGTCGTCGAAGCCATGGCTAAAGAGACCTGTCTGCCTGATCAGCAAGGAAGGGCGAATCCCGGATCGGGTCACTCGGTCGAAGTGACCGCAAAAGGAATTGAGGATCTCATGATCTTTTTCGGAGCACGGTCCGGACAAACCATACCAGGCTGGAGCAGCAGCCACGTGATATATCGCATTACCAACGCGGTTCTCTCCTCCATCCCAGGGACTAACGTGGTCACAACCGGACTCGATCACGCGTCCGTCCGTAGTGCCGTAACGCAGTTCGCAAAGCAGTATGGGAAAGAAGAACGCATCGCAGTACCCAATCGGGAATCAGGCTCAGTGGGGCTGGAATCCATTTACAAATTGATTGATATCGACACCTGTTTCTTAGCCGTCATACATACTTCCAACGTGACCGGTGAAGTCTATGATGTCAAAACAATTGTCCGAGAGGCAAGGAAGATTAAGCCCGACCTGTATATCATGGTCGATGGCGTCCAATACTCGCCGTCCGGTCCGATTGACGTGGAAGATATAGGGGCAGATGCCTATGTCATTGCACCTTACAAAAATTATGGCGTGAAGGGATGTGGATATGCGCACGTTTCGGATCGATTGGCGACACTTCCCCATTGGAAATATACATTTAAACCTGATAACAGTTGGGACATAGGTGGTGTAGAACACCAGTCGTATGCGGCCTGGTCAGCCGTCGTCGATTATCTGTGCTGGCTTGGCCGAAAATTCACAGATTCCGGTGATCGGCGCGGGCTGGTCGTCACTGCCATGAAGCACATCAGGGACCATCAGACAGGCCTTCTCTCCAGGCTGCTCAACGGATCGAATCGAGCGGCCGGGTTCAGGGACATGAAGCATGTGACCGTTTATGGCATGGGAGAGGATCTCACAAAACAATCGCTTCTTGTGGGTTTTAACCTGGATGGAATCGAATCTACCGAAGGATGTGCCCTTTATAAGGCCCATCAGCTCAGACTTCATGCCCCCGGGCACGATCCGTTTTTCGCGGCCATGCTGAAACAGCTGGGCATATCAAGCTTTATCCGATTAACGGGGTGCCATTATAATACACCGGAGGAGATCGAACTGTTTCTCATAGCCACGGCGAACATGGCGAAATGAGGGATAAGATTTCATCGATCATTGATGTCATTCGTATTTTCGTATACGTAGTGTCAAAAGTTATATGAAAAAAAAAGAGAAAGACATGAAACCACAGAGGGAAGCTACGATTTTATTGTGTAACATAAATAATATTAATCATTTCTCTGTGTGCTCTGTGGTTAATTTTTAACAAAACCTCGTATAGAGGAGGAAATGAAATATGAAAATTTCAGATTTTCGAAGCGATACGACGACACACCCAACACCCAATATGCGCAGAGCCATGGCCGATGCCGATGTTGGAGACGACTGTATCGGCTTCGATCCTACCGTGGAAAAACTGGAAGCCATGGCCGCCGAAAGCTTTGGAAAAGAAGCGGGGCTGTATGTTCCCTCCGGAACGATGGCCAATTCAATTGCCGTGAAAGTATGGACAACGGAATTAGAAGAAGTCATCGTGGAAGAGAGATCTCATATCTACAATATGGAGTCAACGAGTATCACGTTTATTTCAAGAGTGATTCCCAGATCCCTCCCCTCCAATCGTGGAGCCATGGATCCTGAACTGGTGGAAGCGAACATCAGGAAACCCAGGGTGGACATTCCCAGAACCTCTTTGATATGTGTTGAAAATACGCATAATGCATGGAGTGGTGCCGTTATACCCATGGATATTTTAAAGGCAATCC